>JASFSF010000049.1:0-10668 GCA_050114555.1 Ignavibacteria bacterium | reverse complement strand
ATTTGCAAAAGTTTCTACAACTACTTAAATTGAAATGAAAATTTAAAGGAGTAATTCATGAAAATCAAAGTTAAAGAAAAATATGAAGCCGTAATACTTGAGCTGAAGGGAAATGTGATGGGCGGCGAGGACACCAAAGACTTTAATGAACTGCTGCATAAATTAATCGATGATGGGAAAAAGAATATGATTGTTGATTTATCAGACGTGAAATTTATGAATAGCTCGGGATTAGGTATGTTAATCGGTGGTTTAACCACCATTAAAAAGGCTGACGGACGTTTAATTTTAGCAAATGTTACCGATAAAATTGAAAGCTTGCTTATAATCACAAAGCTCATTACTATTTTTGAAACCGCAAAAGATGTAGACGAAGCTGCCAAAACATTTGCCCCATAATCTGAAATAATATAGCTAAAGGAATTAAACTCCGAATTTTCTAATTCGGAGTTTTTATTTTGTAGTAACTCAAATCGTAAAACTAAAAGAACGGTTAATTAAAATGGGCGTTACAGTACTTGTCGGGAGCCAATGGGGTGATGAGGGTAAGGGTAAAATTGTTGATATTCTCAGTGAAAAGTACGATATCGTTGCCCGGTACCAGGGTGGGGCGAATGCAGGACATACAGTTGAAATAGGAGAAAAGCAGTATATACTTCATCTTATTCCATCCGGTATTTTAAGGGAAAACGTAAAATGTGTAATTGGCAATGGTGTAGTAATTGATCCTCAGGCACTGCTTGACGAAATAAAATTAATTGAAGAAAACGGAATCAAAGTAGAAGGCAGGTTATTTATAAGCCATAATGCGCATTTGATAATGCCATATCACAAATTGCTGGATTCAATCAGCGAAAGCGGTAAACAAAAAATCGGGACTACCGGACGAGGCATTGGACCTTGTTATATCGACAAATTTGCACGGAAAGGAATAAGAATAGTTGATTTGCTTAACAAAGATGTGTTAGGCAAGAAAATCAGGTTAAATCTGGAGGAGAAAAACAACCTCCTTAAAAAACTTTACGCGCATGAAGGCTTAGACATCGATGAGATGATACAGGAATATTTAAGATTTGACCAATCGATTGACGGTTATATTACAGATGTTCCTTTATTACTAAATAAAGCTATATCAAACGGCGAGGATATTTTAATGGAAGGGGCTCAAGGTGCACTACTTGATGTGGATCACGGAACCTATCCTTATGTAACATCTTCAAGTCCAACCTCGGGAGGTGCAGCCACAGGAACTGGCATCCCACCAACAAAAATCGATAATGTGTTTGGAATTGTAAAAGCTTATACAACCCGTGTTGGTAATGGTCCCTTCCCTACCGAACTCACTGATGAAGTTGGTGAAAAACTAAGAAAAAAAGGAGCTGAATTTGGTGCTACTACCGGCAGACCAAGACGGTGTGGTTGGTTCGATGCTTTCCTGGTTAAATATTCTACTATGATTAATGGTGTGGATTCCGTTGCTATTACCAAGCTGGATGTACTGAGTGCCTTTGATGAAATAAAGGTTTGCGTAGGATACGAAACTAATGGCAAGAGATTGAAATCATTCCCATCAGATGTGGAAAGATTGACCAAAGTAACACCCGTTTATGAATCAATTCATGGCTGGAATGAGGACATATCCGCATGTAAATCTTATGATAGTCTGCCTAAAAAAACGAAGGAATATCTTGAGTTCATTTCAAACCAGGCTAATATTAAAATTGATGTTATTTCTGTTGGCCCAAAAAGATCCCAAACACTATCCGCAAATAATTAATGCAATATACTCCGGATGACATTATTATTTTGACTGGATTTTCTGATACAAATTATGCGATTTTAATATGTACGAAACTCAATTAATTTGGACTGAATTATGATGAAGATGTCCGGTGGGCCGGCGTCGATAAGAATTAAGATTCTACTGGTTTTGATTGCGCTGCTTATTGCAATCGGAACACTAATTTATACTCAAACACTTGTATCGAAGCTTCAATACAAAGAACAGGAAATCGTTGAGCTTTATGCAAAAGGAATTGAGTATATTGCCAATTCATCAAATCTCAATGAAGATATAACATTTCTATTTGATAATATTATCAAGCCAATAGACTTCCCTCTAATTTTAAGCGATGCGAACGATCACGTAAATCCTTATAATCGTACGGATGTAAGAAACATTGAATATGATAAGGCTTTAACCGAAGAAGAGTTTAAAGAATTCATCTCCGAAAAAATCAAGGAGATGGATGAAATTCGTCCGCCTATTCTTGTTACATATGCGGATACACTTGTATTAAATAAAATTCATTTCGGAAATTCAGCATTAGTCAGACAATTGAAATTCTATCCATATGTACAAATCATAATAGCTGCTTTATTCATTTTACTGGGTTATATCGGATTCAGCAACATTAAAAAAAGCGAACAAAGTAATATTTGGGTAGGAATGGCAAAGGAAACTGCTCATCAATTCGGAACTCCTATTTCCAGTTTAATGGGTTGGCTCGAAATGCTTAAAATCCATTATAAAGAAGCTGACAAAGTATTAGACGTTTCCGAAGAAATTACGAATGATGTTGAGAAATTAAATAAGATCACGTACAGATTCTCAAAAATAGGATCACAGCCTTCCATGAGTCAATCTGTAATCTATGATGAGCTCAAAAAGGTAACCGATTATTTTCAACGAAGACTTCCGCAAACAGGAAAATCTGTAGTGCTTTCAATAACAGGTGATGAACGAGTTTGTGCAGAAGTGAATTCGGAATTGTTTGAGTGGGTAATTGAAAACCTTATTAAAAATGCACTCGATGCTATAGATGAAAAAAGAGGGTGGATCAAGATGCATATTACTAAGGTTAGAGGATTTGTTGAAATTGAAATTTCGGATAGTGGAAAAGGAATTGAAATTAAGAGGAGAAAAGATATTTTCAGGCCTGGTTATAGTACGAAGAGAAGAGGCTGGGGATTGGGACTTAGCCTGGCTAAAAGAATTATCGAAGGATACCACGGAGGAAAAATCTATTTGAAGTCTTCGCCGCAGCATGAGGGAGCTGTATTCATCATTCAACTCAAATGCTGCTAAAATTCTGAGTTCTCAACTTTCTTTTACAAATTTCCTCAATTTTCGATTCATTTGTTAAACCTGATTCAGCTATTTACTACTTTTTAGACCAATTACAGGTCAAGTTTACAGGTAATATTTACCGAAAAGTCTGTTTCTAATTCCATAATTCGCTAAAAACTTGCTTTTCAAAAAGCAATTATTGGCATTTCAATTGATAAAAAGGGACAAGAAATAGTTTAAGCATAGCATCCCTCCGATAATGACACACAAACTGCCAGGTTTCGCCCTCAAAACCTGGCAGTTTTTTTTTAAACAAAACATGCTTTCTTCGCTTTATTTAAAGTTAAGTTTATCAAGCTGTTTTTAATCGGTACGTCTGCGATTACTTTCCCAGCACCAGATAACAATACAAACATTAATTTTTCATCAACATTTTTCTTATCGCTTGACATTGCTCTAATAACAAATCGATTATTGATTTTTTTTACTATACCCGGTAGTTTCAAACTGCATGGAAACTGAAGCAATCTATCCATTTCTTTGTTGGTTAATAGTCCCTGATTGTGTGATAAAAAAATGATGCAGATTATACCAAGTATAACTGCTTCACCATGTTTAATCCTAAATCCAAGGTTACTCTCAATAGCATGAGCGAAAGTATGCCCGAGATTTAGTATTTTTCTTACACCCCTGGTTTCAAATTCATCCTGGGAAACAATTGCTGCCTTAATCATAACAGATTCGCTAATCGCCCGGATTATTATTCGACTCTCTAAAGATTTAATTTTATCAACATTTTTAAAGAGAAATGTGTAAAAGTCATCACCGTAGATCAGACCGTATTTAATCAGTTCTCCAATGGCAGAATTAAATTCCCTGACTGGTAAACTTTCTAGAAATTTAGTATCAATGAATACAAGTTTGGGGGAATAGAATGCTCCGATGATATTTTTCCATCTCCCAAAATTAATCCCTGTTTTCCCTCCAATTGAACTATCTATCATTGCAAGCAGTGTTGTTGGAACATGAACCAGTTGAATACCTCTCATATATGTCGCAGCTGCATATCCGGCAATATCACCAGTCACACCTCCACCAATTGCAATAAGAATGGTATCTCTTCCAAATTTATTTTCCAAAAGGGAGTTGTAAATCTTTTTTAATTCATTTGCAGATTTTACCCGTTCACCACTTGAAAGGATATAGTAATACCGCTTGTTCCCAAATCCGGCAAATGATTTTTTTATGTATTCTTTATGATATTTATAAACATTTTCATCAACAACAATGAACAGATTTTTGTATATATCTAGCATGCTTAAAAAAACCGGCAGCTTATTTAAATATGAATTGTTAATTAATACAGGATAACTTGAATTTCCGGTTTTTACTTTAATCTTTTTCATAATTAAAAATTCATCAGGTTTTTTATATGTACTTCTTAACTAATCTTGCTAATGCATCTACAGTCATTCCAATGCTGTCCTTATCAGTATTATAAATATGATCAGCATATTTATCATATTGCTTTCGCTCCTGCATTACATTTTCAATTTTTTTAGCAAGAGTTTTTCCGTTATCAATATCACTGTTTTGAGGCACCAGAACCGGTCTGTCTCTCTTATGTTTAAGTCGCATATAAGTCGTTTCGGGTGAACATTTTAAGCAGATCAATTTACCGCTTTTTTTTACAATCTTTCTGTTTTGCGGATTTATTAGAGTCCCACCACCTAAAGCGATAATCAGTTTTTTATTCATAGAAAGCTGTGCCAAAACTTCGGTTTCTACTTTCCTGAAGTATTCCTCTCCTTTTTCTTCGAACAACAAGCTTATTTTTTTATTTTCTCTCGCCTCAATCTCTTTATCAAGATCATAGAAATTCCATCCAACCGTATTTGCCAGAATCGGCCCAATTGTACTCTTACCTGAGGCCATAAATCCGGTTAGATAGAATATTTTTACTCTCATAAGAGAAAAATTAACTCATTACAAAATTTTGGAATCTATAAAAGTAAATTACAACAGAAGCTTGAAAGAAAGAAGAAATAAAGATTAAAACTGGAATGCCAGACCCAATGAAAAAGCGATTCCATCCATATTAATCTTTGTATCAAAAGGTTCATCGGGCAGAAGGAGATCTTCACCCCTGTATTGAATCTCCTGTTCGTCGTACTTGCTGGATACGGTAAAATCCGGGTCCCGGAATTTCATCTGGAAGCGTGCAAGTAGATTTTCAAGAATTACATATTCCATTGCTACTGAAACATGAATGCCGAATGCTGTTTCTTTACTAATATTTGAAACCTGTGTCGTTCCAATTTTCCGAACGAAAATTCCATTATAATACCCCGCCCCGCCGCTCATTAAAAACTTGAATGATTCGGTTGAAAACGGAAGAAGGTAATGTGCCGTTAGTTCAACAGGAATTAAAATGAATCCATCATCAACTCTGATAGCTACAATTCTGTTTCCCACAAATCCACTTACATTTGTGGCGCTTTCAGTAACATTTATATATTCAACATTTAATCCCAGTATGAGAGGGTCACTCACCCTGTAGCGAAATTCCATTCCGGGATTTAGTATATCTTTTATTACGAAGGCTTCATTTCTTAAAACAATATCAGGTGCATTTGGGTTTAGGAACAGTGATGCGGTTGTTGTATATAATCCGTAAATCCCTACACTAAAGTTATTACCGTTATATTGACTGTAGGAGGTCAAACTAACCAAAACAAATATCGAAAGTACTAATCTTAACTTCATTTGAAACCACTTGTCTTTCCTACTACAAGTTGCTGATTATTTTAAAAAATAAAAACCCCCAAATATTACCCGTAGATAAAAATGGGGGGTTAAATAAAATCAACAAAGATTTTTAATATCCGTAAAACAAATACCTGTTATCAATAATTTCAGCTTTGTCCTTTAAATCAGTTAACCATTGAGTGACTAACAACTGTTTCTTTTGTTGAAGTAGATTATTCCTGAGAGTGGAACTTTGAATAGAATAAGATGTTGAATCAAATTTCGTTTTTGAAATGACCTTAATAAGACAATAACCTTTATTTGTTTTAACCGGTGGTGATATCTTATTATCATCCAAATTCATTGCGGCTTGAATAAACGAATAACTTTTTCCTATTCCGGGTATTGTACCTTCAGAGTTAAATCTACCTGTATTTTTAACACTAATTCTTGGATCTATTTGATTAGCTGTGCTTAAATCACCATTAATCTTAGAAAATACTCCATCAGCCAGCAATTTGGTTAATCTAAATTTCTCTTCTCTAAGAACATTCGGCCTGATTTGATCTTTTACTTCATCAAAAGGTTTTATTCTGCTCTCTTTAACCTCGGATACATACGCAACTATGAACCCCTGGGGAACTTTGTAAACATCACTGACTGAGTTTAAACTATTTTCGAATCCAAAACTAACAAGTCTTTTATTTATTCCGATTCCCGGAATGGAAATGGATTTCTCAGTAAAATATCCCGATTGCCTTACTTCATAGTTTACCAAAACTGCTTCCTGTTCAAAGCCGTTTTTATCAGCAAGATAGGAAAAATCGCTTGCTGCATTATATCGCTCGTCACGAGTTGTTGCAGATTGTTTTATCGGATTAATTATTCTCTCTACAATAAATTTTGTATTAGATCTGCCGGTTACCTTAATAATGTGATAGCCGAAAGAAGACTTAACAGGTTTTTGAATTTCGCCCACATTTCCATTAAAAGCAGCTTCCTCAAATTCCTTAATCATCACTCCTTTGCCAAACCATCCGAGATCTCCACCTTTGCTTCCACTTCCGGGATCGTTAGAATTTTCCCTGGCAAGAAGTTCGAAGTCTGCACCTGAAATCAATTCCTCGTAAATACCGTTTGCCAAGACTAAATTTTCAGTATCATCATTTTTAGAGTTAATTAAAATATGAGAAGCTCTTACCATTGTTTCATCTGTTATTATTTTACCCAAAAAATGATAAAGAGCGGCACCTTCTGGTGAATTAACCGGACCAATGATATCACCTACGCTTGCCGAATTGAAGAGATCTACTGCTTCCGGATTGAAGGAGTTTACTGCTAACGTATCAATTGAATATGGTTGAGTTGAGTATATTCCGACATAATACTCAAAGTCAGTTGTGTCTTCACCTGCAAAATTTGATTTTACATATTCTAAATCGCTAAAAACCAGATCGGAATCTTTCTTCGAGGGCTGGTTATCGAATAAGACAAAGTTGAGTCTCCGTTGAGCTTCTTCCTTATAATTATCAACATGCTCTTCATAATAACTACGAAGAAGATCATCTGTTAATTCAATTACCGAATCAGGGAAAATAGTTACAGGGACAAGTGCATACTGAGCATCGTTCACATATATATTCTGATCTTTATATTTTCTCAAAACTTCATCCTCAGTAACATTGATTGACGCCGTAATCATACTTTGCAATTTTTCATTCAACCTGAATTGTCTTACAGAAGTCTCTGCGTTAATTAAAGCCTGTTCATTTTGCGGATCAAACAAGGCATTTTCATACATAGCCCGGTTAAAGTTCCCAGTGGAATCGATAAAACTCTGCTTTAAAAATTCAGGAGGATTTTCTCCTAAAATTATTTCCCTTATTTCTTCATCAGATACAGATAAACCAAATTCTTCAAGTTGACTTTCAATCAAAACCTGGGATATTACAAAATCCCAAACCTGGTCTCTGAATTGATCAATGGCTTCATCGGGGATTTCTTGCCCCTGTTGTTTTCTAATTTGCAGTTGCTGATCAACTGCGGCTTGAAATTGTTTGTAAGTTATGTCATCACCATTAACTGATCCAACATTGTTGGTTCTTCCGCCAAATGCTTCCATCACATTCGAATCTGAAATAACCATAAATAGCACGAACAATACACCAACAGATAAGATAAAGGCGGGTGCCAGGCTCCGCATTTTGGCCATCATAGCCATAACTTTTCACACTCCATTTAATTTAAAAATCAGAGTATAAACATAGACACAGAGTTCAATTAAATCAATGTTTTTTGGAATAAATAAAAAGGTTTGGCTGTTGTAAATGCATGGTATTACTTATCCTATTTTACATCTTTATTGACTTTCAGGGAATACTCGCATATTTTTACTTGAATTTCTTACAAAATGAATGAACAACAGTGGAAAACACTGAATTTTTAAGTTCTGTCCCAATTTTTTCAGATCTAAATTCTGATACTCTCCGAAAAGTATCTGAATTAGGTACACTAAGATCATATAACAAAAATACTGTTATACTCAGCGAAGAGGAGGATGGATCAGCATTATTTGTAATTGTCTCCGGCAAGGTAAAAGTGTGCCGGATAAGTAAGGATGATAGTAGCAAAGAGGTAATTCTTTCAATCCTTAATCCATCAGATTTTTTTGGTGAAATGGCACTTCTTGATGGATTAAATCGTTCTGCAAGTGTAATAGCATTGGAGGAATCAAAACTTTTTATTATTCAGCGGAATGATTTTTTGGATTTACTTCACGAATTCCCGGATGTTTCAATTGCTTTGTTGCAAGAGCTTGCACAAAGACTTCGTGGAGCCAGCATGAAAATTAAAGCTTTGTCCCTGAAAGATGCCGAGGGCAAAGTTGCAACGGTACTGCTTCAAATTGCAGATGATGTTGGTAGAATAAAACATGGAATTGTTGAGATTGAAAAACTTCCTTACCAGCACGAGCTTGCCAATATGGCCGGTACATCGAGAGAGACAATATCCAGAACGCTTCACTCGTTCGCAAAAAAAGGCCTTGTGGAACTGGAAGGGTCAAGACTAAGAATTGTTAGCTATGAAAAATTTAAAGAACTGTTTAATTAGAATTTTGAATCTGTGAAAAATAAAGTAGACCTGCATTCCCATACCAACTACTCCGATGGATTCTATACACCAGGGGAGCTGCTTGAAAGAGCAAAAAAAGTAGGAATCGACATTTTAAGTATAACCGATCACGATAGCGTGAATGCTATCGCCGAAGCCAATGTTATTGGAAGAAAACTGGGAATTGAGATTGTTCCGGGTGTTGAAATAAGTTCAGACTTGCGTGGAGCAGAAGTTCATATCCTTGGGTATTTCATTAACATCAACAATAAAGACCTCGAACATTATCTGGAATTTTTTAGAGAAGAGAGAATACTTAGGGCATCCAGAATTATTAGTAAACTTAATAATCTAGGCATCTCCTTAACACTGGATGATGTACTGAAGATAGCTAAAAATTCTGCAGTGGGCAGACCTCATATTGCCCAGGCAATGGTAGAAAAAAAACAGGTGGAATCATACTTTGAAGCATTTAATAAGTATATAAAAAATGGTGGTCCTGCGTATGAAAAAAAAGTACACCTTTCTCCTCAAAGTGCTTTTAAAATAATTTCAGATGCTGGCGGACTTTCATTTATTGCTCATCCGGCTAATATGCCTCAAAACTTAATTAAGGAGTTAATCGAAGCTGGAGCCGATGGCATTGAAGTAATTCATCCATCTCACAATAATGAACTTGTTAGATTTTATCGTGGAATTGTAAACGAATATTATCTTCTTGAATCGGGAGGATCTGATTTTCATGGAGGCAAAAGGAATGATGATGATAAGTTTGGAAATTTTTATACTTCAATAAGAGCTGTTGAAGCCATGAAATCACGATTGTTAAAAAATTCTGCATAAGTGAAATTAATATACCGGGTTTTATCACTTTATAATAGGATAAAGTTTTATATTTTTAGTTAATTAAATTTACACTCATAGGAAGAACTTCGAACAGGAAAATCTCTACTGTTATCGAAACTAATAAGGAAAATTAAATGTTAATCAGAATGATGATCCTATTCAGTCTCACCTGTTCGATTCTATCATTTCCTCAACAGATAACGAATTGGAAAAATTATTCGTATATGGGTAATGTTACTGGAATACAGATTTCGGAAAATAATATTTGGGCAGCTACTGACGGAGGAATCTTCAGTTATTCTATTCAAGATGGAACATTTCAAACATTAACTAAAGTAAGCGGCCTGGAAGATATTTCATTGGCAAGTATTACTGCAGACTATTCCGGAAGAATATGGACGGGAAGTACAAGTGGAATCATTCATATTTATAATACTGATGATGAATCGATTGATGCAATCCTTGATATCTTTAATACGGATATTATAAATAAGAGTATCAATTACCTAACATCAATTGCTGATACAATAATTGTGTCGACTGATTACGGCATTTCGATTATTAGTGCAGATAGTAAGTTGTTCCTGGATACCTTTATCAAGTTCGGTGATTTTACTACTAACACAAAAGTGAATTTCGCAGATAAGTTTGACCTGTTTTACGTTTGTACGAACAGCGGTGTTGCTATACAAAAACCCGGCACTGAAAATCTATCTGCCCCTGAGTCGTGGAATACTTATACAACAGCAGACGGTTTGCAGTCGAACAAGGTATTAAAAATTGTTGAGTATCAGGATTCGCTGGTTGTAGCAACGGACCTGGGTTTTAATATTTTTGACGGTAGTATTTGGCAGCCATTCCTTCCGCAATTTAATAATTTGGAAATCTCGGAT
>JASFSF010000048.1:0-10699 GCA_050114555.1 Ignavibacteria bacterium | reverse complement strand
ACACTCTGATGTTCAGTACGAACAATTTAATTTATTCTCATCTTAACGAAATTACTAATTACTTTGCTACAGCTTCATCAAAGATAAAGCAAATAATATCCGATGAACAAGCTGGATTGATAAGTGCAACACAAAATGGAGTTTATTGGATAACAAATATCGGGGAGGAAAGTCTTATTCTGCCTAATGGTCCGGCGGACAATCAATTTCTTAATATTTCAATAGACAATAACGGAAAACTCTGGTCAGCAAGCGGAAAAGATGGCACCGGTAAGGGAGTCTATTCTTTGTTTAATGAAGAGTGGGCAAATTATAACGTTAGCAACACACCGGAGATTCCTGACAATGATTTCTATACAACTCATACTGCACCGGATAACAATGCATACCTTGGAATGTGGGGCAGCGGATTTATGAAAACCGATGGTACGTCATTCGAATGGTTTAATCCAGATAATAGTGGTATGCAGGGAATTCCAACCGACACCAATTATCTTGTGATATCAGGGATCGCCAGTGACAGCAGGAATAATACCTGGTTATTAAATCACGCAGCCTCCGATAGAAGAACATTAAGTATGCTGAGCCAGGATGGTGAATTTTATCATTTCCTTATTCCCGCTGCAGGCAGCAGAACCGTTCTGGATCATTACAATCTGGATGTAGATCCATATGACACAAAGTGGTTTGGAACAAAAGATGTTTCCGGAAGAGGTGTTTATTACTTTAATGAAATGAATACTTATGATAACAATATTGATGATCGTTCCGGATTTATTACCTCTGCTAATGGATTAAATAACGATGAGATCAACTCCATTGTAGTTGATAATAGAGGTGATGTATGGATCGGGACAGGACAGGGTGTCAATGTAATTTCAAATACTAACACAATAACTTCCTCAATTAATCCGTCATTGCGTGTCAATTCGGTTTTCGCATTACGGCAGCAAGCTATTAATGATATTGCCGTTGATCCCCTTAACCAAAAATGGGTTGCAACAAGCCAGGGTTTACTTCTGGTAAACTCAGATGGTTCGAGATTATTAGCTACATATGATTCCCAGAATAGTCCACTTTTGTCGGACAATATCATTACAGTTGCAATTGATAAGAATGCAGGGATAGTATATTCGGCAACTGATAAAGGACTTACGTCGTTTGAAACTGTTTTTAAATCACCTGCAGAAACATTCGAGGAACTTTTCATCTATCCTAATCCATTCGTGATAAACAACGGGGAAAACCAGTTAACAATCGATGGTTTGATAAGCAACGCAAACATTAAAGTTCTAAGCATTAGCGGCAAAGTTGTTGCGGAATTCTCATCTCCGGGTGGTAGAGTTGCTTTCTGGGATGGCAGAGATATCGAGGGAAATTATGTCAGCAGCGGGATTTATATAATCGCAGCATTCGATAGTGAAGGAAGTAACCTGATAACCGGTAAGGTTGCCGTTTTTCACAAGTAGGATTAATTTTAGCCTGTCAAATAACTTCTATATAACTCAATGATCGATTTAATCGATGTTTCATTACAATTCGGCGGGAAATATTTATTTCAGAATATTAATCTTAAGATAAATTCCGGTGACAGGGCTGCATTAGTTGGTGCAAACGGCAGCGGGAAGTCATCAATTCTTAAGATTATAAACGGAAAGTTACAGCCTGAGCGTGGTAAAATATTAAAGCAAAAAAGAACCACGATCGGTTATCTGCCGCAGGATAATATAGTACATACTAATCTAACCTTAATCGAAGAAGCATCCTCTGCCCTTTCAGATATAAAAGAGTTAGAACAAAAAGAGAAAGAAATAACTAAAGTCCTTTCCAACATCAGCTTGCAAGAAGAAGAACAGCAAGATCTGATTAACAATCTAGGCCAGGTTCATCAACGACTCGAAGAACTTGATTCGTACAGTGCATCGGCAAATGTGCAAAAAGTATTAATGGGGCTTGGTTTTGAAGAAAATGATTTCAACCGGGTAACCGATGAATTTTCCGGCGGATGGCAGATGAGAATTGCATTGGCAAAAATCCTGATCTCACAAAATGATATCCTGCTACTTGACGAACCAACAAACCATCTCGATCTCGATTCGCTTGACTGGCTTATAAAATATTTAAAAAATTATAAAGGAGCGCTTATTATCGTCTCGCACGATAACCACTTTATAAGAGAAACGACATCAAAAACATTTGAACTGTTTAATAAATCATTCACTGTTTTTAATGGTAACTATGATTCTTTTCTTGGGTATAAAGATGAACGTGACGAAATGATGATTCATAAACGGGAATTGCAGGAAAAGAAGATAAAAGAAACTAAACGTTTTATTGAAAGATTCAGGTACAAAAACACAAAAGCCAAACAGGTTCAGAGCCGGATTAAGCAATTAGAAAAACTGGAACTTATAGAACTTCCGCAAAATGAAAGTGATATAAACATCAGGTTCCCGGAAGCCCCTAAAAGTGGAAAAGTAAACATCGAACTAAAGTCAATAAGTAAATCATATGGTGATAAGCAAATTTTTAGAGAAACCGATTTTAGAGTAAACCATGGAGAGAAGATAGCATTTGTCGGACCTAACGGGGCAGGTAAAACTACTCTTGCCAGGTTAATCGCAGGTGAACTGGAATTCGAAAGTGGCCAGAGAGAAATTGGGCATAATACCATCATATCTTATTATGCCCAGGATATTGCAGATAATTTAAACCCCGGTATTGATATTATTGAAACAGTTGACGGGATTGCTGAAGATAAAACTCTCGGTCAGCTTCGTTCTATACTTGGAGCTTTTTTATTTCATGGCGATGATGTCTTTAAACAAGTTGGCGTACTGTCGGGCGGAGAGAAAAGCAGAGTAGCGCTGGCAAGAATATTATTAACAAAATCTAACTTTATTATTCTTGATGAGCCGACTAATCATCTTGATATATCATCAATTAAAGTATTACAGAAAGCCCTTGAACAATTTAAAGGTTCATTAATTCTAGTATCACACGATATTGATTTTCTCCGGCCAATAGCAGACAGGGTCGTTGAGATACGAAAGGGTTTTATTCAAAACTTCAGCGGTGGAATTGACTATTATTTACAAAAACGTGAGGAGTTTTTTGAAGGACAACGGAATGATAAATCGAATAACAAACAGGATGGTGTATTAACAAAAAAAGAACGAAAGCGAATTGAGGCTGAAAAAAGACAGGCGAGACATACAGCAACAAAACACTTAATTCCGAGGATTGCTGAACTTGAGAAAAAAATTGAAGAACTTGAATCGAAAGAGAAGAAAATCCAATTGCTGTTAGCAAATTCTGAAACTTACAAAGATCAGCAAAAAGTGATAGAATTAAATAATGAAATTAAAACCGTAAAAGATCATTTAACTTCATCAATAGCTGAATGGGAATCTCTGAATGAAGAGTTGTATGAAATAGAATCCGGGTTTGATGATTAATTTGATAGAAGATATATTAAACTTTAACTCCAAGGAATTCTTCTGCAAGAGAAATCCCTCCCCATATCGCAGCATCGTCACCCAGCTCAGAAATTAAAATTTTCACTCCAACTCCACAAGATTTGAAAACATAGTTGTTGTAAGCATTCTCAATTTTCGGAAGTAAGAAATCACCCATTGCTTCAACCATTCCCCCTCCCAAAACGATTGTATCCATATTTATTAGATCTGAAACATTAGCCAGAACCTGTCCAATAACATCGCAAGCTGCCGTCACTCTTTTAACCGTTATTTTATCATTCTTCATAATTGCGTTGGCAATGGCTTTACTTTTAATTTTTTCACCGGAAGAGACCTTTCTTTTGAAAATACTTTCCTTACCTGATTCCACATCTTTAATAATTTGTCTAACAATAGCAGTTCTGCTCGCGATTGTTTCAAAGCATCCCCGTCTTCCACACGTGCAAATTCTGCCTTCTGTATTAACAATAAAATGTCCGATCTCGGCAGCACTAAACCCTGAACCTCGATGAATTTTTCCGTCAATTATCAATCCTCCACCAATCCCTGTCCCGATAAAAACAGCAAGGAGGTTCTTTGCTTTTTTCCCAACGCCAAAACCATAGATTCCCAGTGCACCAAGATTGACATCATTTTCTGCAATAACAGGAAATGAAAGTTTTTTTTCCAATGCTTCTTTAATATTAAAATTTTCCATCCCGATATTTGTAGCAAGTCCGATTAAACCTGTATATGGATTAACCGTACCGGGAACACCGAGACATACCGCCGCAATATTATTTTTAGAGATTCCGCTTTGCTGCATGATTTGATCGACTACTGAAGCAAGAATTTCTGCATACTCATTATTTGTACAATTCTGTTTTGTCGGAACCTTTACACGGTTTGTTATTCCATCCTTTGAATTAACAATTGAAGCAAGAATTTTTGTTCCCCCCATATCGATACTTACGATAGATTTATTTGCCAATATTATACCTATGCAATTGTCAAATGTTTTTAAATCTATGTTAAACGTATAAAGAATATGTATCTATTACAACAATAAATCTATGTTAATAATTAAATTAAATAACAATTGGAATTCAGGTGAGTAGTAAATAACTTTACTTCATGCAAAAAGTGAAACCGCTTAAAAGATTTGGACAGAATTATTTACATGATAGAAATATAATCAGGAAAATAATTAAACACATTAATCCACAACCGGATGAGACTATTGTTGAAATAGGTCCCGGGAAGGGTGCAATAACCGAACACCTTTATAATAAAACCAAAAATTATTTTGCGATAGAAATTGACGGACGTGTAATTGAGGATCTGACTAAAAGATTTCCTGAAATTAAAATAATTGAAACTGATTTTTTAGATTTTGACCTTCATAAAATCTTCAATGAATGTAAAAATAAAATAAGACTCATCGGCAATATTCCATACAATCTAACTTCCCCTATTATTTTCAAAACGATCAGAAGTTCCGAAATTATTAAAGATGTGGTAATAATGGTTCAGGAAGAAGTTGCAAAAAGGATAATCGCACAAAATGGAACAAAAGATTATGGGGTTTTAACTGTCTTACTTAACTACTTTACAGAACCTGCTTATTGTTTTAGGGTATCTCCAAATGCATCCTATCCAAAACCAAAGGTTTCATCGGCAATCGTTCAGCTTACAATGAAAAATCATTCGATCTCAAATTCAGACAGAGAAATATTTGTGAAGGTTGTAAAAGCTTGTTTTGGAAACAGACGAAAAACTTTAAAAAATGCTCTGAGTAATAGTATATTTAAAGAATTAAATTTTTCTAAAAGCACTATCGATCTCTCTTTGCGGGCTGAACAGTTAGATATTCAGGATTTTGTAGCCCTGTCAGACTTTATAAAAAAGCATATTGAGTAGTTAATTTCGGATACGGACATTCCGGATAAAAGTAATATTGATTAATGCCAAGGAATACATAAAACACCTAAAAAGTTATGATCTTGTTGCGGTAGTTTTTTATTTAATCCTAACTATCCTGCATATCATTTTTTATGATAAGATTGAATCCTGGTGGATATGGATACTAATTAACATCGGAATAATTCTGATCATCTTCATCATCGCCTATTTCGAAGCAAAGTATGACAACAAATTCTGGATGTCGGTGCACTATTGGTATATAGCACCACTCGTTCTGATTACGTTTAAGGAAATATATTTTATGGTAAAGCCAATCAGAGTTTATGATTTTGACAACTTGTTTATTGCAATAGACAGATGGTTATTCGGTGCCGACCCGACGCACGTACTCTATCAAATTTCAGCACCATGGCTCACCGAACTTCTTCAAATAATTTACGGTATGTTTTACTTACTGCCAATCATTCTGGGATTATTCCTTTTGAGAAAAAAAAGATTTGTTGCACTTGATTTTGCTGTGTTCACAATTTTTTATGGTTTTTGTTTATCATATCTCGGTTATTTTACACTGCCCGGAATAGGCCCGAGATTCACATTGCATGAATTTTCTACAATCAATACAGAATTACCAGGGATATTTCTTACCAACTTTTTAAGAGAACTGGTAAATGCGGGTGAATCGATTCCGGCTGGAACAATAAATCCGGCAGAAGTTGTACAAAGAGATGTATTTCCAAGCGGTCATACAATGATTACACTCATTGTAATCTTTTTATCTGTCAGGCTAAAGAGCAGATCAAGATTTTTTTTCGTACCGGTCGGTTCATTGCTGATCTTTTCAACAGTTTATTTGTGGTATCATTATGTAATAGATTTAATTGGTGGATTGGTATTCATGATTTTTGCAGTGTGGTCGGCAAAACATATTTTTAATTGGTGGAGAATAAAAATAGGTAAACCACAATTTGAATATGATGCTGATTTATCACAAGAAACTTAGATATGGATAAGCAAAAAAAAGTAAAAAAGATTTTTGATTCAATTGCATTCCGTTACGACCTTTTAAATCACCTCTTAAGTCTTGGCTTAGATTTTTACTGGCGAAAAAAAGCATTAAAACTTTCCTCACTCGATAATAATTCCAAATTACTTGATGTTGCTTGCGGAACGGGTGATTTTGCAATTGCTGCTAAAAAAATGGGAGTTAATGATATTACGGGTGCTGACCTTTCAAAACCTATGCTTGAATTGTTTGCACAAAAATGTAAATGGAGCAAAGGTAAAACAGTTCAGATGGTTGCTGAGAATATTCCCTTTAATGATAATTCATTCAGTAATATTACAGTTGCATTTGGAGTTAGAAACTTTTATGAATTGTTGGAAGGATTTAAATCCTTCCATCGAATTCTCCGGCCTGAGGGTAAAGCTACGATATTGGAATTCAGATTGCCTTCAAACAATTTCATCAAAGTATTTTACAAATTTTATTTTAAAAGAATATTACCAATTATTGGTGGATTAATTTCCGGGGATAAAGAGGCTTACAAATATCTACCTTCCTCGGTGGAGGAATTTGATGAAAAAATCAATCTGAAAGAAATTCTAAATAGTGCAGGATTTTCAAAAGTAGATTGTTACACTCTTACCTTTGAAACAGTTCAGGTAGTTATCGGAACAAAATAAAATTAGTTTGCTGAGATTGGAATTATTTGTTTAAAATATTTTTTAACTGTGTAAAAGCTTTATATCTGTGACTAATTCTGTTCTTCTCTTCAGGTTCGAGTTGTGCAGAAGTTACTGTATAACCATCCGGAACAAATAATGGATCATACCCAAAACCATTATTACCTCTTTCTTCATCAATTATTCTTCCCTGAAAATCACCCGTTGCACTGATAGTTCGTTCTCCATCATAATAAACAGCAGCACAGACAAATTTTGCTTTGTGTGGTTCAGGATATTTTTTCAACTCCTCCAGAAGTTTATTATTATTTGCTTTATCATCGGCATTATCTCCAGCATACCTTGCTGAATAAATTCCCGGTTCCCCGTTAAGCTGCTCAACAATAAGTCCTGAATCATCAGCTATAACAGGAATTTTAAATTTCTTAAAAACCATTTTTGCTTTGATCTTTGCATTTTCCTCAAATGAATTCCCGTTTTCAACTATCTCTATCTTGTCAGGCAAATCTTTAAGTGATAAAATTTGAATATCCAGATCTTTTAATAT
Source organism: Ignavibacteria bacterium (assembly GCA_050114555.1). Lineage (GTDB taxonomy): Bacteria > Bacteroidota > Ignavibacteria > Ignavibacteriales > Ignavibacteriaceae > BMS3ABIN03. The sequence continues at coordinate 3,088 of JASFSF010000048.1, read as the reverse complement.
TTTTTTAACCTCCCGTATCTTGCTTTCATTGCCCGATGCAAAAACAATCTCTTTCATTATTGATATTTACAATCTCTTTAACAACTTGTTTAATTCCTTCTTGCTTTCAATTTTAATTTCACTGCTATTATAAATTTCTGATTGCCCATCCTTAACAACCCAATTACCATCAACCATAACTGACTTTACACAATCTGCACCGGACGCATATATGAGATTTGAGTAAACTTGTTCATCGTCGTCTAAAACAGAGTTTTGATTGGTATTCAAATCAACCAGTACCAGATCTGCTTTTTTCCCGACCTCAATGCTTCCGATGATTTTATCGAGATGTAATGCTTTTGCACCTTCAATTGTTGCGAGTCTGAATACAGTTTTGGAATCCATCACTTCTGCACCATGTAACGGTTTCTGAATTAATGCTGATAATCTCATTTCAGTAAAAGCTGATAGATTATTATTACAAGGAGGACCGTCAGCACCAAGCGAAACAGAAATTCCCCTTTTCAGGTAATCCGGAATGTTCGCTATTCCGGAACCAAGTTTTAAATTTGCTGAGGGGCAGTGTGCAACTCTCACATTGTTTGTTTTGAGTAATTTTTTTTCTTCTTCTGAAACGTGGATACAGTGAGCAAGTACAGTATGATCAGTCAGAACTCCAAGAGAATTAAAGAATTCAATATTCTCTTTCTTATATTTTTTTCTCACTTCCGTAATTTCATCTTTGTTTTCCGAAGAATGAGTATGATAAACCGATCCCGGGAAATCATCCATCATATTTTTTGTTTCCTTTAGAAGTCCCTCACTACAGGAAAGTGCAAACCTCGGAGCAAATCCATATTTAATCCTACCCTGTTCAGTATTATGGAAGCTGACAGCAAGTTCATTCATATAATTCAACTCATTCTCAATATCACTTTTAAAAGCAGGAAAGAGATCATTCTGGTCAATCAGGCATTTACCTGAAAAACCGCGGATACCTGACTCAATCAATTCATTAAAAATAACTTCCTGGTGCCGGAGTGTTCCCATATCAAGTATTGTAGTTGTCCCACCAAGAAATAACTCGTTTATTCCCAAACGAACAGAGCATTTTAATGATGCTTCATCGTGCGCATTTTCAAATGGAAAAATTTTAAGCTGCAGCCAATCCAGCAATTGTAAATCATCGGCCATTCCCCTGAATAATGTTTGACAAAGGTGTACATGTGTCTGTACAAATCCAGGAATTAATGTTAATTCCGGATACGAGAAAAGTTCTCCCTCATATTCTTCAGGTCTAACAGAATTAATGGGAACAAATGCTGTGATCTCTGAATCAGTAATTTCAATCCCGATATTACTCAGAATATCATTGTTATGATTAACAGTTATAACTCTTTTGGGAATAATTAATTTTTTTCTCATCAAAGATCAGTTTATTTCAAAATTTATTTTTATCCGGATCGTAAGAAACTTCAAGATCATCAACATTAAAATCATCGGGCTCATCTTCCCAATCATATCTTTTGGGTGGATCTAATTTTCTGAAAATGAACGCGGCAACCATTCCGGCAATTCCGCCGAACAAATGTGATTCCCATGATATCCCGGCCTGACCGGGTAGTATCCCCCATACAATTCCGCCATACAGGAATGTAACAATGAGTGCAGCGCCAATTGATTTTGTATCCCGCCTGAAAATGCCGCTAAAGAACAAGAAACTAACAAATGCATACACGATGCCGCTTGCACCAATATGAAAAACAGGTCGCGCAAAAATCCATACCAGCAAACCGGTTAAAAAATAGACAACAAAAAAAACTCTGAAGGAGACTTTGGGATGAAACAATAAAAAAGTCCACCCTAAAACTACAAGAGGAACCGTATTCGAAATCAGGTGTGATATATCTGCGTGAATTAATGGACCGGTAATAATTCCAAATGAACCGAAAAAATCTCTTGGTAATATCCCCATCCTGTTTAAATTAAGATCGAAAATAATTGAAAAAAGATGAATGGCCCAAAGTAACGCGGGCAAAAATATTGGGACAAATAAAAGTCTTTTCAAATTAAATTCTTTTTCTTCGGTCATTTGTCTATTATTTTATTTAATGATTTATGATTAATATACATTCTGATTGGAATATTTCACAAACATATTATAACTATTTCTCAATAATAATAAAGAACCGATACAATGACATATAAAATACGCAAACGGTGTTTATTCTGGTTAACCGTATCAATTACAATACTGTTTTCAACTCAGCAAATCTTTGCCGGTGCATGGCCTTTAAAAAAAGGCAAACTGTATTATAAAGCAGACTTCCGATATTTAAGCGGCGATAAAATCTACAATAATGACGGAAATAAAATTCCAATACCGAAATTTACTGATATAACAATTGGAATGTTTGCTTCCTATGGTATAACAAATAATCTCACCGGTTTTATTAATGTTGCTCCCTTCAGATCAACGAAAATTGATACAACCTCTTTCGTAAACAACTCGGATACAGAACAGAAAGGATTTGGAGATATAAGTGTCGGGATTAAATACGGATTGTTCAAAATAGGAAAGACAATAATTAGCGGGAAATTGATTCTAGGATTGCCTACTTCCAAATCATCACCCGATGGAGGTTTATGGATCGGAAGAAACGATTTCAACCAGTCGGTTGGTCTTGAAGCAGGACACTCATTTTATCCTGCACCCATATACCTTACAGGTGGTCTGACATTCAATCGCCGGTCAAAAGGAATTTCCGATGAATTTAGATACAGAGTTGAAGGGGGTTACAAATTTTCAAAAAATCTCTTACTCATTGTAAGATTTCACGGCCAACTGTCTTTAAAGAACGGTGATCCTGATGTTATAGGTGGATTTGGGATTTTTTCAAACAACCAACAATATATTGCTTATAATGCAGAACTTGTATACAAAATAACGGCCAATGTTGGTATCAAAGCATATTACGAAAGCGGGACAAAAGGAAAGAATATAATTTCAGCCCCTGTTATTAACGCCGGAATATTTATAACAAATTAAAAAGCGGATGTCTCAAAATAACGAATCAACATAATCTTCGAGACATCCATCCAGCTA
>JASFSF010000047.1:0-10743 GCA_050114555.1 Ignavibacteria bacterium | reverse complement strand
GCCAGATCGTTCTCCCCTTGTACAATTAAAAGTGGTTTATTTAGATTTCGAATGGCGTTTTCTATATTCAAAGTACCATCCTTGTTATTCTCAATATCTTCTAACAAAGATTTATTAAGCCTCATCCTTTGTTTTGTTCTGGTATTTAAAACTTCAATATAACCGCGGGCCATCCATTCTTTTTTCTGTCTATCACTGTACCTGTCTATACTGGATAAGGATGCCCAGGTACTAATTGCTCTAACTTCCTGATTCTTGTAACCGACAAGCAGTGAAATTGCACCACCGCGGCTGTGTCCGATCAATCCGATACCTTTACCTGAAACATCACCGAAAAAACCAAAATTGTATGCCTGGATGAGTTCGTCAAGTTCTAATAGTTCTTTTGAAAGTGTGTTATTTGCAAATTTATCTAATTCATCAAATTCAGTAAGGCTTTCACCAATCCCATTGTGCGAAAAATTAAAGGTAATTACAACATATCCTTCTCGAGCAAAATAATTACCAATATCCGGAACAAAACCCCAGTTTTTAAATCCTTTAAAGCCGTGAACAAAAATCAAACAATAAGAGGTTTTGATATGCTCGAGTCCATAGACGGTAATCCTTAGAACATCGTTGTCTGCTAAATTTAGAATAAAATCCTTAGTCATTTAGATCAAATATGCTCATTAATGGGAGAAAAGTCAAGATTTTGAACGAAAATTAAACTTTAAAGAATTTATTGTCATTTGATGTAAAAAGATGTTTTTCTAATTTTGCTCTTACTGAATCAACAACTTCAAAATTCAAGTTTTATTTCTATGCAAAAACTATTAGTTATTCCCTCTCTTGATATAAAACATGGCAAAACTGTAAGAGTAGTTAAAGGAATACCGGAATTGGACTGTGCTCAATACGGAGATGATCCTTTGGAAATGGCAAGAATATGGCGAACCGAGAATGCAAAATTTATTCATATTGTTGATTACGATGGGGCTCATACTCAATCCAAGAGAAATTTTAAAGTTGTTGAAGAAATATGTTCCTCTTTAATCATTCCTGTTGAATTTGCCGGTGGAATAAGAAGCTACAATGATACAGTTGAAATTATGTCTGCGGGAGTTTCACGTGTTGCCATAAATACAATGGCATTGGAAAATCGAAAAGATTTTTTAAGAGTGCTTGAGAAGTTTGGACCATCAAAAATCTATGTCTCACTTGATATTCGTGATGAAGAACTCGTTACTCATGGAAGAACAAAGAAAACCGGTATTTTGTATACTGATTTCATAAAAGAAATGGTTGAGACCGGTATCAATCGGTTTTTAGTTTGCGATATTTCGCGGAACGGTCTTCTAGAAGGACCAAATATTGAGTTAGCTAAAAAAGTTGCTGAGTTTTCCGGAGCAAAAGTTACACTTGCCGGTGGTATTCGTAACAAAGATGAATTACTCGATATTCAAAAATTAGTTCCTATCGGAGTTGATTCCGTAATCATCGGAAGAGCATTATATGAAAATAGGTTTCCCTGTCAAAAATTATGGCGGGTTGCCGAGTCCGGTATATTTAATTAAATTTAAATTCAATCATGGAAAAAGAAAAAAATAAAACCGTACGCAGTAGTTTTTGGTCAAATATTTTTAATCCTGCTACCGAAAAAACTGATCTTCAAAAATCACTTCAATCAATACCGCTGTTTGAATCTCTTGGAAAAAGAGATTTAACAATGTTGTTGAGTATAATTCACAGGCGCAGCTACCTGGCAGGTGAATATATTTTCTACCAGGGTGATCCGGGTATTGGATTATACGTAATTAGAGAAGGGGAAGTGAAAATTATAAGAAGCAGTGATAACTCGGATGAAATCGATCTGGCGACTTTTTCAAAGGGTGATTTTTTCGGTGAGTTAGCATTGGTTGATGGCGAAAGACGTTCGGCTTCGGCATTGGCAAAAACAGATGTTAAGGCTGCAGTTATTTTTAAACCCGATCTGGATGAATTTATAGAAAAATATCCGCGAAAAGGTATAAAGATATTAAACGGTATTGCTCATATAATTGCAACACGTTTAAGATCATTAAATGAAGACTTTTTCTCACACCAGAATAAACTTAAATAAGAGGAGTAACAATGGCACTTGAAATACAAAAGGTTTTAGTACCAATTGACTTTTCTGATTATTCAAAGAATGCATTAAAGTATGCTGTTAATTTTTCCAAACAGTTTAATGCAAATATGATTTTGGTGTATGTAGTTGAACCGGTTATATATCCACCGGATTTTAGTATGGGACAAATTGCACTTCCTTCCGTCAACACCGAATGGGATATAAAAGCGAAAGAGGAACTTGACAAATTAGCTAAATCTGAAATTCCGGCAGAAGTTAAAGTTGCAACCATTTTAAAAACAGGAAAACCGTTCTTCGAAATAATTGAAACCGCTGCCGAAGAAAATGTGGATTTAATAATTATTGCTACACATGGTCATTCAGGAGTTGAACATATTCTGTTCGGAAGTACTGCTGAAAAGGTAGTGAGAAAAGCACCCTGCCCGGTTCTCACCCTTAGAGAACCAATTAAAGGATTTATGTTCAAAGAGGCGTTGGACAAAGAAAAGGGTAGATAGTATTTTTAGTTTTTCCTGTCGATAATAAAATTGACCAGAGCTTCCATAGCTACTTTACTTTGTGAATCAGGTAGAATGGAAAGTGCTCTTTTGGCATTTTCTGAATGTGATCTTGCAGTTTCAATTGCGTAATCAATTCCGCCGTTTTCTTTAACAAAATTAATCACTTCCTTTACATCCCGTTTATTGCTGCCGTTCTTTATTATTTTACGAATTCTTTTTGCCTCTTTATCCGAAACTTTCATTAAGGAATAAATAAGCGGAAGCGTTATCTTTTTTTCCTTAATATCTCCTCCAACTGGTTTTCCCATTAATTGCATAGTGCCTTCATAATCAAGAATGTCATCCTTAATTTGAAATGCCAATCCAATCGATTTGCCGAACTCCCTCATTGCTTGATGATATTCCGTATTATCTGTGGCGCTTAATGCTCCAATTGTGCAGCAGGTTTCCAGCAATGATGCAGTTTTATCCGAAATGATTTTAAAATAAATTTCTTCATTGATATCAAGTTTTCTTGTTTTCTGTATTTGCAGTAATTCCCCTTCCGACATTCTTTTAACCGTATTTGTTATAACCTCGAGAAAATCAAAATCTTTGCCTTCCACAGCTATCATTAATCCTCTCGATAGTAAATAGTCTCCCATTAAAACAGCAACTTTATTTTTGAAAATTGCATTAATCGACCAGGCGCCTCTTCTTTTTTCTGCGTTATCTACAACATCGTCATGCACAAGGGTTGCAGTATGCAATAATTCAACCAAGACGGCACCACGATAACTCCGTTCGGTAATGCCCCCTGTTATTTTGGCTGAAAGCAAAACGAGAAGGGGTCGGATTTTCTTACCTTTTTGCCTGATAATATATTTTGCAACAAGATCTACAAGTCCAACTGTTGAACGGATGGATTTCTTGTATTTTTCATTGAAAATATCAAGTTCGGAATGAATAAGCTTGCTAATTTCTGAAAGACCGGATTTAATCACTTTTTCTCTGCGATAGTTTTGAGATAAAAATACTTATTTCATATAACAGAACCAATGGAACTGCAAGGATCAGTTGAGATACTGGGTCAGCACCGGGAGTTAGAATCGCAGCTAGAAATAAGATTATTACAATCGAATGTCTTCTGAACTTCTTCATGAATTCAGGAGTAAGAATTCCCAGTCTTGATAGAAAAAATGAAACCATAGGAAGTTCGAAAACAACCCCTGCAGCCAGCATAACACTGATTATGATACTCATGTATTCATTAATTGCAAACTGATTTTTGATTGCTTCTGAACCAAACTGTTCCGCAAACTTTAAAGCCATTGGAAGCATTATGAAGTATGCAAAAGTAATCCCCAACAGAAAACAGACTGAAGAAAATATAACAATTGCTAGAATATATTTTTTTTCATGACCTCTTAATGCCGGAGAGATGAAACTCCACAACTGGTAAAAAATATTAGGAATGCTAAGAATTACGCCTGCTATGATTGCAATCTGCACATACAAAAATAATTGTCCGAAAGGTTTTAAATTCTGAAGGTCTGCCCCGGAATCACGTGCAGGTTTTAAAAGGATTACATCAACAAGTTGATCTATGAACAGCCAGGCAATTATCGTCCCTAAAACAACTCCCATTACAGCGTAGATCAGTCGCCATCTTAATTCCTCAAGATGATCCAGAAATGACATTTCCGAACCATTCTCATTTTGCTCGTCAAAATTTTCTTTTGAACTCTTGGTCAACTGGATATTATGTTTTTATTTTGAAATACTTCAAGCAAATAGCGGAAATCCCGAACAAAGATCTTTAACATCCTGTCTGAGTTGTGATAATTTATCATCATTCTCATGGTTTTTAATAGCTAAATTAATAAAATCAGCAATTTTGATCATTTCATTTTCTTTCATTCCCCTGGTAGTTGTTGCAGGAGTACCTACCCTGATACCGCTTGTTACGAACGGACTTCTTGTATCGAAAGGCACCATATTTTTATTTACTGTAATCCCGGCTTTTTCTAATGATATTTCGGCTTGCTTACCGGTAATATCTTTGTTTGTCAAATCAATCAGAAAAACATGATTATCAGTACCGCCTGAGACAACATCAAAATCATATTCAATTAATTTGGTAGCCAGCGTTTGAGCATTCTTGATTACCTGTTTTGCGTACATCTCAAATTTATCCGAAAGAACTTCTCCAAAGGCAACAGCTTTTGCCATAATGATGTGCATTAAAGGACCTCCTTGTATTCCAGGCATAACTGTGCTATCGTACAATTCCGACATCATCTTGACCCGCCCGCTCTTTGGTGCAACTGTACCAAATGGATTTTCTTTATCCTTCCCTACTAAAATAATTCCACCCCTTGGTCCGCGTAAAGTTTTATGAGTTGTTGAAGTAACCACATCACAATACGGTACAGGATTGTTTAATAAACCTTTAGCGATTAAACCTGCAGGATGTGCCATATCACACATTAAAAATGCACCAACCGAATCGGCAATTTGTCTTAGTTTTTCATAATCCCAATCTCTTGAATATGCACTTGCCCCTGCGATTATTAATTTTGGCTTTTCCTTCTTTGCCATATCCTCAATTATATTATAATCGAGCACCCGGGTTTCTTTATTAAGTTCATAACCTACTGCCTGATATAATTTACCTGAAAAGTTAACAGGAGAACCATGTGTTAAATGTCCACCGTGAGCAAGACTTAGACCAAGGAACTTATCTCCGGGTTTTATAAGTGTCATCAAGACGCCCATATTTGCTTGTGAACCGCTGTGCAGTTGAACGTTTACATATTCAGCGCCATAAATTTCCTGAAGTCGTTTTCTTGCCAGTTCTTCAGCCATGTCAACATATTCGCAGCCGCCATAATATCTTTTTCCGGGATACCCTTCAGCGTATTTGTTAGTAAGCACTGAACCGGCTGCTGCCAATACTGCCGGGCTTACAAAGTTTTCTGAAGCAATTAATTCCAAACCGTTAAGTTGACGTTCTGTCTCCAGTTGGAGAACGTCGTATATTTCTCTGTCGTTTTTTAGCAAGTCACTCATTTTTTAACCTGATTAATTTGATAAGGTTTTTAAAATAAACAAAAGGTTCCTCAAAAATTTGAAGAACCTTTCAAAAATAAGTTATTCGAAGCAGAATTCTAAGGGACAGTTATACTTTTACCAATCCAACCAGGGCAACTGTCTGAAACTTGTATAACATCCCCGGATTTGTAACCTCTAAAGAAATAATCCTCCTGGGTTGGAACGGAAGTCGAAAGAGCATTTATCCTGTTCTGAGCTTGTTGTAAATTAGGGTCCAAACGTCTGGCTCTTCTATAAGTATCAAGAGCCACCTGGTAGACTATCTTGCTATCAAAATCATTTGAACAATTCTTTGCAACTTTTTCATATAAATAACCTTCGTAGAAAATAGGTAGAGCCCAACCATCCCCTTTCTGGCTGGCTGTAATAAAACTGCTCCTTGCTTTAGCATATCTTCCCTGGTCGCTGTAAACAATACCTAGATTGAAATAGTGTTCTTTTGCATCAGGATCAATTTCAATTAATTTCAATAACGCCTCTTCTGCTTTACTTAACATATTCTCTTTCTGATAAGCAGTTGCAAGCTGATTCCAGTAATTTACTGTTTCTGGCGATCTTGAAACCAAGAATTCAAATGCCTCAATCGCTTCTGGGTACATTTCAGCTTGCATTGCAGTTATACCATAATCGAAAGCTTTTGCAAGATTTTCCTTATCGTTCATCCAGGCTATTCTTTTCAATCTAACAAGTTCTGAAATATCATCTACCAGATCTTCAAGTTCCCGTGGCCATGCAGGATTATCTGGTTCCCTTGCAGATAAGTAAGTATATATATTAATTGCTTTTGTCTTGTAATCATTTTCATCGGAAATATTCTGTTTATATAATTTACCAAGTCTATCATAATAATAGGAAGAAAGTTCTTTATCCAGCTCTATGGCCTTTTCATACTCAGCAATGGTCATTTCAACCGGAACATTATTCCATGTTTCATATATGAACGCTTTATGAGATTGGAAATATGCTTTCTCCTCAGGATAATACTCCATAGCTAAATTGTATACATAAAGCACAGTGTCTGCAAAATCTAATTTAATTTCTTCAGTTATCTCAGTGGAATCGTGTATGAACCAAAGACAATCTTCCATTTTATAAAAAATCCACTTCCGGAATTTTTCTTTGTTGCATTCCAAAACTTGCCATCCGTAGGGCAATGCACTTTCGAAGTCTTTGTTTTTGTGGTATTCAGAGAAAAGGCTATACTTAGTAAGCAATTGAAGTGAATCACAATCGGCAGAATTCTCCGATTCAGTATTGGAATAGATTTTTGTTGTCAATAGGGAAATTCCAAATAATATCAAAACGAGAATTTTCATCTTTGTTTTCAAGGTTCTGTCCTTAATAATATTTTAAATTACTTTTCAACTCTCTGGAACCAGAGATCGCCAAGACTGATTCCAACATTTATCTTAAAGAAATTCTCTTTTAGCAGATCGAAAGATGTTGTTCCGCGTAGAGAATATTCTAGTCCTAAATCGAATGTATTTCCAAAACTCAACGGAATAGACAAGCCGGCAAAAACTGAATATTGGTTAATATCTGTCCCGTTTATTTTATACTGTGTCGATTCATAACTTAAACCTGCTCTCCACATTATTTGTTCCCATGTCGATTTACCTAAACGCCAAACAGGAGCATATTCAAAGCCAAAACTAATTTTATGCACATCTTTCAGAAAATTTGATTTTATTCCGGAAAGTTTATATTCTGTCCATGGTTGATACGTATACTCTAAGTTAAAATTATAGACGTTCTTTAGCTGCAATGTAATACCACCTGTAATTCTTATTGGTACGGATAATTTCGTTTTACCGGAGACAACTGTATCGGCTAAAGTTGCAGGATTTCTTGTCAATGATGTATCGGTATCAAGATCTGAAATAATATTTGCCGACAATCCAAATCTTAAATTAGTTACTGTTTCAGATTCGAACAAACCAGCCAGGTTATTGGAAATCAATCCTACAGTTGTACCAAATCCTGTTGATCGGTAGGAATTCTCGAATTCTGCCGCATCTAACGTTGGATCATCAAATTCTATTTTAGATGAATAAGTTTGTTTTCCAAAATAGTATTCAACAGAAACACCAACTAACCAATCGAATGGAGTTTTATAACTGGTTCCTATAAATAGCATTGAAAGACCCCCATCTCCTTCATAAGCTATTGTATTATCACCTCCGGGTTCATTTGAATCAACATTATTATGAATTACTTTATAGTTTATTCTACTATACGGTAACAAACCCGAAGCGAATCCTATCCCGTATTTTGTGCTGATTGGAAATGCAAAAGTGAATCCTTTTAGATCTGAGTCAGTATAAAACGCTGAATTATCCTGATTACTTATTTTAATACCATTCAATGCCAGGCTGAATTCAATTCTGGTTAATCTTATGGCGGACCAGCTTGCCGGATTCAATAACTCAACATAGCCGCTTTTCAATGAAGCCACACCTGTATGACCGAGGCCAAGACTTCTAGCAGAATAAGTATATTCAATATCGCCAACACCATATCTGGAGTAAGAAGAACTACTCTGTGCGAATGATATAAAGGGAAAAATTATTAAGAATAAAAATATTTTTACATGGTTCATTGTTCTTCTCGGGCAGTATAAATAATTTTCAAACGGGGACGTTCAAGTTCAACGGGATAATCACTCCCTTTAAGAGCAACTAAATTTAATCCTTCTATTTCAGAAAAAGGTGTGATAATCATTCCATAATTCTCAGCACCAGTGTACCAATAGCTGACTAAACTTGTAACATCAGCTGTATAAATATAATTATCATTCCGGAGCAGTGTAAATCTGTTAAATTCATCAACTAAGTTAGAATCTGGATCTATAATGTTATAGATAGCCAGGGAAGTATTTCCGCCCGTACCAACAATGCTGTTAACAGTATCCTGTTGAATGAATAGCTCTGCTTTATTAATTATTACATTTTTTGGAATTGTAGAAAGATCCAAAAATAATTTTGACCGAACAGATGTACCTGATTGCACGCCTATCTCTCCTGCTGGAAGAACAGGAAGTTCTGAAGTCACAACACTAATATCACCAAATATAAATCCACGTAAGGTATCGATATAATTACCTTGCTTTTCGATAACTATTTTTAACTTAGCTGCATTGGCCGAATTAACTGTAAATGCCTCAAAGCTGATTATTTTACCCGAGGTAATGTCCGGTTTAATAAATAAACCATAGTTTCGCCCCAGGCTTGTATCAATAGATGATTTAAGCCAGGAAAGAATTACATCATTATCAATATCAAACGTGTACAGTGTGTCTGTAAAGGTTTTATTCGAACTCAAATCAACCATATCATAATTTAAACTTTGAATATCATCGACTGTGAACCCGCTGATTGACCAGTCATTGTTAATTTTGTGGACGCTGAAATCCAACGGTTCGGATGCGTTTGTAAATGTATCTACAGGTGTGAGTTCAATGTATGCCCGGTTTATCACAATTCTGTCCTGAAGAAAATCTTCTTGCATTGAATCTTCAACAGAAAAGGCAAACCTTAGAAGTGATGAAGCTTCCAGGTTATCTCTTCTTCCTATATGGAACGTTGTGGAGAAACCAAGTGAGATCACCTCTTTAAAATATGATGAAGTTTGAGCGAGTGAATCTTCCTGCGAGTCAAAACTCGACACAAAAATAAAATCGTTGTCTAGTAAATTGCTTCCTAATGATGTAGGATCATCAGAACAAGAATTAAAAATAAAAATAATAATACATACTACTATCGCTATCAAAGAATATTTCAACAAGCTGCTCCGTTAAATTCATTGAATATAAAATTACCTGCTTCTTCAAAATCAGTAGCAACAAATCTTGGGATATTATTTTCATTTTGCAAGATAGAAAGACTCTCCCTGCCGTTACCACTTAAGACTAGAATGGACTTTATTCCGGCGTTATCACCACATTTTATGTCGCTAACCGAATCACCAATTATGAAAGATCTCGTTAGATCGATATTAAAATCTTCAACAGCTTTCATAATCATAAATGTTGCGGGCTTTCTACATTTGCATTCCTCTTCGGTATTGAAATCAGGATGATATGGACAATAATAAAATTTATCTATAGCAACATTAAATCTTTCGAGCAATGAATTAATTCTTGAATTAACATTATCTACCTGTGAAGCAGTTAATAACCCCCTTCCAATACCTGATTGGTTCGAAACAACTATAAGCAAATAGTTAAATTCTTTCTTCAACCTGGAAAGTACTTCAGCTACTTTTGGAAATAATACTACTTTTTCAGGATCAGCAAGATATCCCGGATCAGGATCTTCATTCAATGTTCCATCTCTATCGAGGAAAATTGCGCGGTTAACCATTATTTCTTCGAAAGCAGTGTCTTATATAAATCAACATATTTTTTTGCTGAAGATGTCCAGCTAAAATCCTGTTTCATTCCGGCCTTCATAATTTTTTGCCAGGCTTTTTTATCCAGGAATATTTTAACTGCTCTTTTTATTTCAGCAAGAAATTCACCTGCATCGTAACGTTTAAAAATAAAACCGGTACCATCCCCGGTTTTTTCATTATATTTTTCTACTGTGTCAGCCAATCCACCGGTTTCACGCACCACCGGAACAGTTCCATATTTTAAGCTATACATCTGGTTCAAACCGCAAGGTTCGTATTTTGACGGCATTAAGAATATATCAGCTCCTGCTTCTATTAAATGGGCTAACTCATCGTTAAATCCTAAATAGCAAGCAAATTTACCTTTGTATTTATCTGCCATTTTATCAAAGAAGGTATGATATTTAGCATCACCGGTCCCAAGAACTATAAGCTGAATATTGAGCTTCATTAAATCGTTGAATATCTTTTGTACAAGATCGATACCCTTTGATTTATATAGTCTTGAAATTATACCTATTATTGGTACTTCCTCATTGTACTCTAAACCAAAACGTTCGGTTAATGCCTGTTTATTAATTAATTTACCTTCTAATGTTTTTGATGAGAATTTCTTTGGCAAAAGTTTATCTTTTTCAGGATTCCAGA
>JASFSF010000046.1:0-10743 GCA_050114555.1 Ignavibacteria bacterium | reverse complement strand
ACTGCCCCCGACAAATGCAATATCGGCATATGTATAAAGCGTTAGCAGTATACCAATTGAATCTGCAATTATAACCTGTTCATCCGAATAATCATTAAGATGAGAAAATCTTATTGTTTTAAGTATACCGGAAAATTCATTCTCGATTTTTTCTAAGTGTAATAGGCTAGGTTCATGAGGAGCAATAATTAATATTACCTCTTTATCGAAACTTGCTACTTTAGTAAATGCAGGCAGAACTACTTCTTCATCCTGTTCCCAAGTACTTCCAGCTACTAAAACTTTTTTACCTTCCAGCACTGAAGGTTGAATAAGTGTTTTATCCCTGGCTTCTAAACTTTTCTGGTATACTCTGTCAAAACGGGTATCGCCAACAACTTTAATGATTTCTTTATCGCAATCAAATAACCTGAACGCTTCAGCATCGGATTCAGATACTGTTAAGATCTTCGAAATGTTTCTAAACAGGGTTTTATGGAAAGACCGTATCCCAAGAAGCGCACGAAGGGAGCTTTTTTTCATTGTGGCATCCACAAGAAAAATCGGGATTTTAAAACGATTTAACTGCCAGATCATATTCGGCCAGATATCATACCTCATCAAGATAGCCAGGTCCGGTTGAACGATGTTGATAAACTTCTCAGCTTTAACTTTTGTATCGAATGGAATATATATGATGATGTCTGCGTAAGGGTATTTTCGTGAATTATCATATCCTGAAGGTGAAAAAAAACTGATAATAATATTTACATCTTTGTCCTTATATATTTTTTCAATGATTGGCTTTGCCTGTTCAAATTCCCCGAGGGAAGAAGAATGAAACCAAATAGTTTTTTTATTTCTGTCTAATTGATGTGTTTCCAGAATTAATTCTTCGAATATCCGTTTTCGCCCTCTTAATCCTCTTCTAATCTTTGAATTAAACAAACTGCTGATATGCAATCCTGAATACAGGAGAGGTAAGAACAGGAAATTATAAATGAAACGCCAGAACTTCGTCATTTATTTAACAAAAGTTTAAGTGAGTTGAACGCTTCCTGTGGTGCAGTTTGAATCATACAATTAAAATGTTTTTTCGGACAATTTTTTCTTCCAATGTGTGTGCAGGGCCTGCAAGATAAATAATTGTTTTCTAATATTAAATTTTGACTATTATATGGCGAAAACCCGAATTCTCTAACTGTGGATCCAAAAAATGCAATAACAGGAATACCGATTCCTGAGGCTGTATGCATTAACCCGGAATCGTTACAGTATATGACTTTACATTCATTCATATCGGCTGCTGTTTGTAAAATATCATTTTCATTCGATACATTAATTGCGGAATTCAGATTTGATGAAATTTCTGCGCACACCTTTTGATCTTCCTTCCCGCCAAACAAAACTACAGTGTAGCCATTCGCTTCTAATAATTTCCCTAAAGAAATAAAGTTTTGCGTTGGCCACATCTTTGTAAAGTGTTTTGACCCCGGACAAAATCCGACAAGATTATCATGTTCTTTTAACATTGAGTTTGATTCACAATTAGTGAAGAGATCCAAACCTTTCTCATCCAGGATTTTGTCGTTCACAAGCTGTGCATATCTCCAGGGTATTTGCGGTGCTTTTCGTAACCTGTTTATTTTGAAATGAACAAGGAGGAATTTTTCAATATTTCTTTTTTTTAAGAAAACTTTTGAAGTATTAATTCGTTTTAAAAGGTTTCTCGATCTGATATTATTCTGCAGATCAATAATGAGATCATAATTGCTGTCAGATATTTTTCTTTTTAATTCTTCAACAATATTCTTATCAGAATTAAATAGCAGCAGTTCTTCTACATAGGGATTATATTTTAATAGATCTTCGTATTCCGTTCTAAGTATAAAATCAATTTTAATTTTCGGAAATTTGTTTTTTATAGATCGAATAAGAGGTGTCGTAAGTAAAATATCGCCAAGCGAGCTGAGGCGAACGATAAGAATTCTATTTACATTTTCTAAAATCAAGAGATGCTAAATATATCTTCAGAACGAAACAAATTTATACATTTATTAACTCCGCAAGCAAATAAAGTTGGAGATTAGTTGCAACAATTTTTAAATTTCGGGTAATAATAATTTAGGATAACCTATGGGTACATTACCTCCACCAAAAACAAAAGAATTCCCGGAATCGTCTGTTGAGAAGAAAGTGTACGGACTGGTTGAGCAATTCGGTGAATATTTACCGGTTCTCAATGATAGGAATCGTTTTGGATTTGCATTATATAAGTATATGACTGGTGAAGGTGATCCGCCTGAAATTTTAATTAAGAGTCTGAAATTAAAAATTGAGGGAATTGCTCCGGATATATTGGTGCAGAAACTGAATGCGGAAATAGAAAAGATTAAATAAGAGTTTATTTATTAACTGCTTTCAGTTCCTCTTCTGCCATAAACTTTTCAACCTGCAAAACATCTTCTTCGCTGCCGATGAATATTGGCACACGTTGATGAAGTGTTTCCGGTATAATTTCCAGGATTCGTTCTTTACCGTTGGTGGCTCTGCCACCGGCTTGTTCAATCAGAAATGACATCGGGTTGCATTCGTACATTAACCTTAACTTGCCGTTTGGATTTCTTGAATCCGCCGGGTACATAAAAATCCCACCATATAATAAATTACG
Organism: Ignavibacteria bacterium; assembly: GCA_050114555.1. GTDB lineage: Bacteria > Bacteroidota > Ignavibacteria > Ignavibacteriales > Ignavibacteriaceae > BMS3ABIN03. The sequence goes on along the minus strand of JASFSF010000046.1, from coordinate 8,093 downwards.
ATGTATATCTGCAACCATCGATCCTATATATCTTGAAGAATATGGACGTTTTGTTTCTTCATCTTCTTCCTGAAGATATTTAATATATTTCTTTAATCCCGGATGCCAGTAAAGATAGTTACCCTCATTAATACTATAAATCTTTGATTTCTTCGGAGTTTGAATGTTTGGATGGGAAAGAATAAACTCACCAAATGCAGGATCTAGTGTAAAACCGTGTACACCATTTCCAACTGTATAAACAAGCATAGTGCTGGATCCATATATAACATAGCCGGCTCCAACTTGTTTATGCCCTGGCTGCAGGCAATCTTCCATTTTACCGGGCAAGCCATCCGGTGATATCCTGCGGTAGATGGAAAAAATAGTTCCGATACTCACATTTGCATCAATGTTAGATGAACCATCAAGCGGATCAAAGAGAAGAACATATTTTCCGATGTGGAATTGGGATGGAATATGAATTATACCTTTTTCTTCTTCCGAAGCCATAGCACAAAGATGTCCTCCATGATTCATCGCACGAACCATCATGTCGTGAGCAAATATATCAAGCTTTTTTACCTTTTCTCCATGAACATTACTATCTCCCGTGAAGCCAAGTATATCTGCCAGTCCAGCTTTATTCACTTCGAGGGAAATAACTTTGGCAGCTAATGATAAATCGTGAAGCAGATTTGAAAGCTCACCGGTTGCTTCCGGATACTTTCTTTCCTCTTCAACAATATGCCGCGCGAGTGTCCAAAACTTAACATTTTCCATTTTCAATCCCTTTTGTAATCAAGATGCTTTTAATTCCTGATCTTTGTATTGTAACTGGTATAATTTATAATAAATTCCTCTTTTGGCCAGAAGTTCCTGGTGATTACCTGTTTCCCTGATCTCTCCTTTGTGCAATACGATTATTTTATCTGCATTTTGAATTGTTGATAATCTGTGTGCGATAACAATAGCAGTTCTTCCAACCAATAATTTTTCAATTGCTCCCTGGATCAATTGTTCTGTTTCGGTATCAATACTGGAAGTAGCTTCATCAAGGATTAAAATTTTCGGGTTGAATGCAAGAGCACGGGCAAAGGATATTAATTGCTTTTGGCCGACACTTAAAGTAGCGCCTCGCTCTTTTACTTCCGCATCATATTGATGCTGCAAATTTTCAATAAACTCGTGTGCACCCACAATTTTCGCTGCATTTATAACTTCTTCCCGCTTAATTTCATCCCGTTCCAGATTAATATTCGATTCGATATTACCTGAAAACAGAAAAACATCCTGAAGCACACTTGAAATATGCTTTCTTAAGTCCTTTTTATCAAGAGTCTCAATATTTATGCCATCAACAAGTATGCTGCCTTTGTTTATATCATAAAATCTTGTTAGGATATTAATGATACTTGTTTTGCCTGCTCCTGTATGTCCGACTATAGCAACTGTTTCACCAGGGTTTATCGAGAACGATATATCTTTTAAAACATATTCTTCCGAATCGTATGCAAACCATACATTTTTAAACTCAATTTTACCTTGAACATTATCAAGTTTGACCGGTTTATCAGGATTCTTTACAAATGTGTTATTATCAATAAGCTTGAATATTCTTTCTGAAGAAGCCATTGCTGTTTGTAAAATATTATACTTTTCAGAAAGATCACGAATTGGTCTGAAAAACATTTCGGTAAACTGGATGAATGCGAACAATACGCCAATAGTTAATGATGATTGTATTACTTCACCTCCCCCATACCATATTATTAAACCGATTGCAATCGAACTAAGTAATTCAACGCTTGGGAAGAACAACGCATAATAAAATATCGATTTAATATTTGCTACACGGTAATCATTGTTAATATCTGAAAATCTTTTTAGCTCATCTTTTTCTTTATGGAATATCTGTACAGCACTCATACCGGTAACATGTTCCTGCATGAATGAATTCAACCTGGCAAGATGCAACCGGACATCACGATATTTTTCTCTTACTTTTTTTCTGAATAGAAATGTTCCGTAAATTAATGCCGGTAAGACCGAAAGTGTAACTAAGGAAAGTTGAACATCCATTACAAACATGAATAACAATATCCAGAAGATTATAAAAATATCACTGAATACCATTACGATTCCCGAGGAGAACATTTCACCTAACGCTTCAACATCATTTGTTGCACGCGTGACAATTCTGCCAATGGGTGTGCGATCAAAAAATTTCAGTGCAAGTTTCTGAGTATGATTGAATATTTGTGTCCTTAAATCATACAGTGTTTTCTGTCCCAGGTATTGTGTGTAGTAAGTAAGAAAATATTGTATAACCGCCTGAAGTAATAAGGACCCGAAAAGGGCTAATGCGATCAGCATTAAACCGTTGTAATCAGACTTAACAATGAAATCATCAACGGCAATTTTTGTAAGAACAGGTCGAAGTGGACCTATTGATGAAACTACAATATTAAGAAAGATAGCGAAGAGAACATAATTTTTATACGGCTTGATATAACTCAGAAGTCTCTTCATTAATTTTGAATCATACGCTTTGCCTAATACTTCTTCTTCGCTTGAGTAATTGTTCTTGCTCATAATTAGTTAAGTTCTGTTAATTCTTTCTCCAGCATCTGTTTATAATGTAGATCTGCGTAGATACCGTTCAACGCCAAAAGTTCATCGTGGGTTCCTTGTTCTGCAATATTTCCCTTATCGAGAACTATGATATTGTCAGCGTCTTTCACTGTGGAAACCCGATGACTTATTATAATGCTCGTTCTTCCGTGCATAAACGTTTTAAGTTTGCTTAGAATTTTTTCTTCAGTATGTGTATCTACTGCCGAGAAGGAATCATCCAATATTAATATACTGGGATCAATTGCCAACGCACGGGCTAAGGAGCATCGTTGTTTTTGTCCACCTGAAAATGTTATCCCCCTCTCTCCGATAATTGTTTCGTATTTATCTGGAAACTGCTCCACATCAATATCAAAACTTGCAATTGCGGCTGCTTCCATTACACGTGATTCATCAACTTCTTTCAATCCATAACTAATGTTGTTTGAAATTGTATCGGAGAATAGAAATGGTTCCTGTTGTACCATCCCTATGCTTGTCCGTAATACGCCAAGCGGTATTTTCTTAAGGTTTGTTCCATCTATCAACACTTCGCCTTCAGTACAGTCATAAAGTCGGGGAATTAAATTAATCAATGAGGTTTTTCCCGTGCCGGTATATCCCATCACAGCAAGAGAAGTGCCTTTATCAATTTTAAGGTTTACGTTTTTTAAGATTTCCGGCAGATTTTCCTTATACCTGAATGTAACATTCCTGAACTCTATGTTACCCTGGAGCTTTGTGATACTATGATCAGTTTCATCCGTATCTTTGATTTCATATGGTTCATCAAAAATATTATTTATCCTTTTCATACTTGCCTCAGCTTGCTGCACGATGCTTATAACCCATCCGAAAGCAATTATTGGCCAGATAAGAATACCCAGGTAAACGAGAAAGGCTGTAATTTCACCAAGACCCATAACACCATTAATAATTTTAATTCCGCCAAGCCATATAACAATTATTATCGAAATACCGGATATCATAATCAGCATAGGCATCATTAATGCCTGCACACGAACAAGACTCATTTTCTTCTTTAAATAATCCAGGCTGTTTTCAGCATACTTTTTTGTTTCATTTTCTTCGCGGACATATGATTTAACAACTCTAATACCCGAGTAGTTTTCCTGTACGAGCGTTGTTAGTTCAGAAAACTTTTCCTGAATTAGTGTGAATCTCAGATGGATTTTCTGGCTAATCTTAAAGACGGCTATTGAAAGAAGGGGTAATGGTAAGAGAGCATAAATTGTCAACTCGAAATTAATCATACACATTATTACCACTACAATGATCAATCTCGTCAATGTATCTACTGAATACATAACTGCTGGACCGAGAAACATTCGTACAGCATTAATATCGTTCGTTGCATGTGCCATAATATTTCCGGTAGAATTATCCTGGAAATATCTCAGAGGCAGTTTTTGTATATGCTTCCAGAAATCTCTTCTTAGATCATATTCGATTTCCCTGGAAACGACTATAATTGTTTCGCGTATAAGAAATCTGAAAAATCCTGCAAAAAGTGATGCCCCGACAATCATTAACGCATTGGTAATCAACAACTCGGTTCTGACGTTTTGCTGCAGTGCATTTATCGAATCCCTCAGGATTAGGGGGATATAAACTGCACCAGCGTTTGAAAGAATAATGAATGTGAATCCTAAAAAAAGTTTCTTTTTGTAGCGGGCAAAATATTTTTTTAGGGTAAAAAGATTTCTCATAACAAAGATGTAATCGTAAAATTAATTATAATCTTATTCTATTTAAAAGAATATCCTAAAGGAATGTGATAAACATCAAAATTCAGTTAGGGAAGGGGAAACTTAATTGATGATTGTAAATCGGGTGTATTTTTGTAAAACTTCGGGTACTTCTATCGTACCTGAATCGGTTTGATATATTTCAAGCAAGGAAACCATCAATCTGCTCGTTGCAAGTCCTGATCCATTCAATGTATGAATGAACTCCGCTTTCTTTTCACCATCTCTTTTAAATTTAATATTTGCACGCCTTGCCTGGAAATCGCCAAAGTTACTGCATGAAGAAACTTCAAGCCACTTTTTCTCAGCCGGGGACCAGGTTTCAATATCATAGCATTTAGCTGCCGAAAAGCTTAAATCACCCGAGCATAATAATCTTACCCGGTAAGGTATTTTTAGTGCTTTTAAAATATCTTCAGCATCTATAACCAAACTTTCAAGTTCATCATAAGATGTTTCTGGTTTAGCAAAATTTACCATTTCAACTTTGTTAAACTGGTGTACTCGCAGGAAGCCTTTTGCTTCTTTGCCATACGAACCGGCTTCTCTCCTGAAGCAAGCGGAATATCCAACATATTTTTTAGGCAATTCGGATTCGCTTAAGACTTCTTTACGATGCAAATTTGTTATCGGCACCTCAGCGGTAGGTATTGTATAAAGATTATCCTTTGAAATATAATACATGTCTTCTTCCATCTTTGGAAGTTGCCCGGTACCTCTCATTGAATCGCTGTTGACAAGGAATGGTGTTAAAACTTCCGAATATCCATGCTTCGAAAGATGATAGTCAAGCATAAAGTTTAATAATGCTCTTTCAAGTGTGGCTCCCTTTCCAATATAAACAGGGAAACCGGAACCGGAAACTTTCGCGCCCCGCTCAAAATCCAATATGTTAAGTTTCTTACCAAGTTCAATATGGTCAAGAAATTTTTTATCGCTTTTAATATTGAAACCTTCCGGCGTCCAGGAGCGTACTTCAACATTATCATCATCAGTTTTACCTACAGGAACTGACTCGTGTGGTAAATTGGGAATAAACAATAAAATTTCATTTAACTCATTTTCAATTTTTTTCAGGGCTGAATCCAATTCTGTAATTTGATCCGAAACTTCTTTCATTTCTGCAAGAACAGCAGTTGAATCTTCACCAGCTTTTTTCATCTGGGGTATTTGTGAAGAGACATTATTTCTTTTTGCTTTTAATTCTTCAACTTCAACTATAATTTTTCTTCGTTCTTCGTCAAGTGAAAGAAGTTCGTCAACTCTGTCTTTTTCATTCTTATTAGCGATTGCTGCTTTAACAAGATCAGGATATTCCCTGATAATTTTAATGTCGATCATATAAAAGTTTTAATAGCACGCTGATGACACAGATCACCCTGATTTTCACAGATCTGCATTATTGGCATACTATTTTTCCTCATTTAACTACGATGTTATAGATTTTATTCTTAACGTAAATTTCTTTTATTATATTCTTTCCTTCTGTATGCTTTACTACTTTATCATCATCAAAAACTTTTTCTTTTACAGCATCTTCTTCACTATCTATCGGGACCGGAATTGTTGAACGCAGCTTCCCGTTTACCTGCACGGCAATGTTGATAGATTCTTCAACCAGACCGGCCGGATCAACTTCATACCAGAGAGGAGTTTCATAGATTGATGAAGTATTACCTAGTAACTGCCAGCACTCTTCGCCGAGATGTGGTGCAAGTGGTGCTGTCATCACTGCATATCTCGTTAATACATAAACTTGAATTTCATCAGAGCACTTACTCAAGTTTTTTAAATTGTTCAGCAATTCCATTAATGCTGCAATCGCCGTGTTGAAATGAAAATGCTCAATCTCTTTAGTTACTTTATTTAATGTATGGTTTGTTTTTTTATAAACAAACAATTCATCCGGAGTCAATTCATCCAGAATATATTTTTCTTTTGGTGACGTCTTACTTAGTAAATTTTCATGGTCTTTGAAAAGATCGTACACTTTATTTACAAACCTATCGGTTCCAGCAATGCCTTTATCACTCCAGTCACCACCCATTTCATAAGGACCCATAAACATAAGGTAGAGGCGAAAAACATCAGATCCATATTTAGTAGTAAACTCATCAGGATTTACTACATTATCTTTAGACTTTGACATTTTAATCCCGGAATTTGTGATAGTTCCCTGATGAATGAGTGTGTTAAAAGGCTCGTCACTTTTTGTAAGATCTAAATCCCTTATGAATTTATGAATGAACCTGGCGTACAAAAGATGCATTGTCGCATGTTCAGCGCCACCAACGTACATATCTACAGGAATCCAACTTTTAGCCGGTTTTGTATCAAAAATTTTATCTTCAATATTTGGATTGAGGTAACGGAAATAATACCACGATGAATCAACAAATGTATCCATAGTATCAGGATCGCGTTTTGCAACTTTATTGCATTTCGGGCAATTAACTAATGAGAATTCTTCATTGCCAGCCAGAGGGGACTCACCACCCGGTTTGAAATCAACATCATAAGGAAGTTCTACAGGTAAATCTTTTTCATCAACCGGTACTTCACCACATTTTTCACAATGAATAATCGGTATAGGAGTTCCCCAATATCTTTGTCTTGAGATTAACCAATCACGTAGTCTGTAATTGACTGTGCCTTTCCCAATCTCGATTTCTTCAAGCCAGGAAATAATTTTCTTCTTTGCATCAGCAATATTTAATCCATCAAGAAAATCACTGTTAATTGCAGGTCCATCACCGAGATATGCTTTACCTTCAAAATCATTTGGACGCTGCACAGTTTTGATTATTGGCAGTTTAAATTTTTCTGCAAACTCACAATCTCGTTCATCCTGACCCGGTACAGCCATGATGGCGCCTGTTCCATATGAAATCAGTACATAGTCGGCGATCCAGATCGGTATCTTTTCTTTGTTAGCTGGATTAATTGCATAAGCGCCTATCGGCGTTCCGGTTTTTTCTTTTACTAGTGAAGTTCTTTCAATCTCGGTTAGAACTCTTGTTGAATCAAGATATTTATCAACTTCTTTTTTATACTTATTTGTAGTAAGCTTTTCAACCAGAGGATGTTCAGGAGCAAGTACCATATATGTTGCACCAAAGACAGTATCTGGTCTGGTCGTAAAAACATTAATCACATCCTCACTGCCATCTACTTTGAATATGATTTCGGCACCTGTACTTTTCCCGATCCAATTCTTCTGCATCAATTTTGTTTTTTCTGGCCAATTAATTGAATCAAGTCCGGCTAACAGCTCTTCCGCATATTCGGTAATCTTAAAAAACCATTGTGCGAGATTTTTTTGTACTACAGTTGTGCCGCATCTCTCGCAGGTTCCGTCCGATTCCACCTGCTCATTCGCAAGAACTGTTTGATCCTTTGGACACCAGTTCACAGGCGCTTTCTTTCTATAGGCCAATCCTTTTTCATACAATTTTAAAAAGAGCCATTGATTCCATTTATAATAATTCGGATCACACGTCATTAACTCGGCATTCCAATCGTACATGCAGCCAATCTTTTTCATCTGAACACGAATGTCGTTAATGTTTTTTATCGTACTGTCGTATGGATGAATGCCTGTTTTAATTGCATAGTTCTCTGCCGGAAGACCAAAGGCATCATAACCCATTGGTTCAAAAACATTGTATCCTTTCAATTTTCTGAATCTCGACCAGCTATCTGAAGGTCCGTAATGATACCAATGCCCGG
>JASFSF010000045.1:0-10880 GCA_050114555.1 Ignavibacteria bacterium | reverse complement strand
CCCGATTTTCGCTTAATCCTATTCCTGCTTTGCTATATATAAGAACTTTTAATGTGATAAGGTCTTTGAGAAAACCAATAATATTGCCCGGTAATAAATCTGCAAATTCGAGAATAAGATTCTTTACATCCTTGACCGGAAATTTACTGTAATATGCAAGATCCAGGTATTCGGAAAGCTGGTTCTCAGTGAATGGACCCATCATAAGCTCACGAACGTTGTTTATCTTATCAGACACATAGTCAAAATCAGATGCTTCAGAAATAATAACTTTTGATCCATTGATCTGGAATATTGGGATCAGTTCCAGGATTACTTCCTGAACAAACGGATCGAATAGATTGAAATCATCTATCAGAAGAAGAAATTGTTTTTTTTCAGTCAGCGCGGATACAATAGAATTTAAATCTTCCAGATAATCCTTTTCTTCTTTACTGGAAAAAAGAATGAGTTTTTCTTTCTCAGTTTCATTTAGATTTGCCAACACAGAAGGTGAGAAGATCATTCTCTTAATTATGTATTTAATCAGCTCAATTCCGGTAATTCCTTTCGTATTATTAATCAATATCGACCCGGGGTATTTTTCGTACAAATAATCTACAATAGAGCTTTTACCGGAACCATCGAATCCTTTTACAGAAAAAACTTCGCTACTTTCTTTATCCTCTATATACTTAGAAAGTATATTGTTAAAATCACCACGTCCGCAGAAAATCCTGGCTGGACCAAAATCATGATAAAGTGATGAATCAATTTCAAAACCTAAATCCGCGATTACCTCAAGCGTGTGATTATATCTCTTATCAGGATCTTTCTCCAACAATTTTTTGCATACATTTATCAAATCGCTGCTAAATCCATCGGCTTCGGGATATTCAAATTCTTCTTCAACTTGTGCTTTATATATTTTAAGTTCATCTGTATTTTCAAATGGAAGTCTTCCGTAAATGAATTGATATAACAGTATTCCAAGTGAATAGAGATCGACTCTATAGTCGTGAGGTTCTTTTTTTAGAAGTTCCGGAGCAATGTATTCTGCTGTTCCTTTTACCGTATGTTCCCTCCGGAAAGGAATGAACTCGGCTAAACCCAGATCGATTAGTCTAATTTGTGAAGATCCTTCTTCGGAAGAGATTAAAATATTTTCAGGTTTAAGATCGTAGTAAATATAATTTGATTGGTGAAGATAAAATAAAACCGCACAAATTTGTTTGAGCACTTCTTTACATAAATCCTCGTTGTTAACAAACGACCTGTTAAGAAGTCCAGTTGAATTGAAGTACTCCTGCACAATATATTTTGAACCTAAACTAACCGGATCGTGATCATCTGTTGTTACTACATCCCCAATTTCAAATGCCTCAACAATATTAGGATGATCAAGTTTTCGAATTGTGAAATACTCCTCCCTAAAAGCAGCTATTTCCTCTCTTTCGGCCTTGGGTGAAAGGAATTTAACCGCTACCTCCGAACCATTAAAATCCAAATCCTTACACAGATAAACTTCACTCCGCCCCTTTCCAATTTGTTTAACAATTTCAAACCTGAAATTGATCATTTTGCGGCACCGGGATTTATTATTTCGTTAAGTTTTTTGCCAAAATCGTTAACTGCAAAAAGAGTAAATATTAATATAAGTCCGGGAAATGAAATCATCCACCATGCTTTCGTTATATATCGTTGACCTGATTGAATCATTGCGCCCCACGAAGGATGAGTGCTTCCTGTTCCTAAACTGAGATAGCTCAATGCAGATTCGGCTAATACTACATTACTGAATTGAAAAATTATATTAACAATCACAGGTATAAATATTACGGGGAGGATTTCCCTGGTTAGAATTCTTCTTTTAGTCTGACCAAGCATTTCAGCCGCAATGATATAATCTTTACTCTTTTCAGAGAGCACTTCACTTTTTACGATTTTAAATAGACTCATCCAGCCTGATAAGCCCAAAACAATTATCACAGAGGATAAAGAATTACCAAATAATGCCAGGATCAACACAACTAAATAAATTATTGGAAATGATAAAAATAAATCGCTAAGCCGGCTTAATACTGTATCTATGTGACCTCCTTTATATCCAGCAATAAATCCAAATGATACGCCGATCAATAAAGATATTATAACTGAACCGATTCCTACCAATAATGAAATTCTTGAACCGTAAATTAACCTTGCGAATATATCGCGGCCGAACTCATCTGTACCAAGAAAGAAGAATTTATTTGTCACAAGCGGTTTACCGTCTGCAAGTTTTAAATTTTCAAAACTTATATTTTTTTCTAAATCATCTTGCGTATAAGTAATAAGATTATCCTTTATTAAAAGATCACTTGCCAAAATTATACTTTCATTATATGATACTTGAATAATACTATTCTTATAATTAACGAACTTCTCAACTTCCGATTCATTTGGATCCCCGGTGTTTTTTAAACGTATAACTTTTACCGATGAAAAAGGAGCTAATAATTTTGTGACACGTAAATCTTTCTGAAAGTCCGGGTTTGAATCGGTTATTAGTGGCGCAAACAAAAAAGCAAAAAGGAGAAACAACAACATTGTTATCGAAAAGTTTATTTTCTCCTTCCACCATTTCAATCGCTTATGTAAGATAAAAGCTAAAACAGGTAAGAGTATAAAAAGCTTGATGGACAGCAAAGCATCAAAAAAATTAAAATCGATGATCTGTAAAGCCGTTTTAAAATCTCTTATAGTAAACAGGAAATAATTAAACCAAAGTTCAATTAAGTCTATTAATAACTCAAAGCGAATCACAGCTATCACAATCCAGATGCTCAGAAGCAGGTGCCATATCTTCGGTTTAAATTTCAATTCATTTGACCTTCAATCATTCTTTTATCAAGTTTTATTTTAATCAGATCAGCGATAAAGTTTGAAGCTATCATCATGAATCCAGCAACAAATGCACACCCTATAATTAAAGGGTAATCCCTGGAAGATATAGAATCCATCATTAATCTTCCCATTCCTGGTAATCCGAAGATAACTTCGGTAATGAGAGCACCACTAAGTAATATTCCAAGTTCAATCCCGGCAATTGAAATTAATGGCCTGATTGCATTTGGGATAACATGCTTTCTTAGTATTACCCGATTATCATAACCGCTGGCTGTCAAATGAAGGATAAAATTCTGGCTATAAACATTTTCAATATTCTCGCGTAAATATTTATAAAACATTGCTGTACCTGCCGCAGATAAAGTTAACAGCGGTAGAAACAAATGTGAGAAATAATCTGCAATTTTTCCAGTAAAAGAAAGAGAGTCAAAATCAAAGGAGTTTAATCCTGATGAAGGGAACAAATCTATATTTACGGAAAATATAAATATCAGGAAAACGCCCATTACGAATGCCGGTGTTGCATATACAATGATAGAAAACTTTGAAATAATTCTATCCAAAATGCTGCCCGGGTTTCTTACAGATGTTATTGCCAGAATATAGGAGACTATAAGTTGAATTGCAAAAGATAATAATGCAAAGACAAATGTAAACGAAAGGAATCGCCAGATGACAGGTAATACTGGTTGTCTAAACGTATATGATATGCCCAGATCACCTTTGAATATATTTACAATAAAGATTGAATATTGTTCTATGACCGGTTGGTTTAAATTAAACTGCTCTGTTACCTGTGTCTTCAACTCAGGACTAAATTCAGAAGATAAGTATTTTTGAGTGGGATCGCCCGGAGATAATCTTACAAGAATAAATAAGAAACTTACAAGTAAAAAAAGGGTTATAAGAGAGCTTATAGCTCTCTTAAATAACCTACCTACAAATGATTTGTTCATATATTTGCGTTAATCGACCGACCATTCCCAACAATGAGTGACTATCCCAAGAGGACTTATGGTAACATTCTTCACTCTACTATTAATTCCAATTATATTTGAGATCCAATACATAAAAGTTATTGGCTTATCGATATGAATTCTTTCCTGGAAGCTATAATATAATTCTCTTTCCTTTTCCAGCGGTAAATTCTTATTTAATTGATTTAAAATCCTATCGACAGCTCCGTTTCGATACGTTTCAAAATTCAAAAAACCTTTCTGAAGATCAGAATTCCATGATGGATTAAGATCAAGAGGAATGGGAATAAACCAGGCAGCCATCCAGGCATCCATTCTCTTATTTACAAGATTCTCTATGAAAGCTCCGATTTCTAATGTTTCATATTTCATTTCGACGCCGACTGCTTTTAAATTATTCTTTATGATTGTTGCTGTGTAATCTCTTAATGGATTACCGGCCGGGCTGTATAACGTAAACTCAAATTCTAAACCTTTTTTATCAACTATCCCGTCATTATCTGAATCAGACCAGCCCTCTAAGTCAAGAAGTTCCTTAGCTCTGGCCGGATCATACAAATAAGGTTTAATTCCAGTATGATAAAATTGTTTGAATATTGGAGAGACCGGTGTTGACGCGATGGAACCATAGTTGTACAAATACTGTTCGAGTATTTCCTGCCTGTTGATTGCATGTGTCATCGCTATTCGTACATTTTTACTCCCAAAAAATTTATGCCGATAAAATTTTCCTTTATTTATCAATGCATCAGTGTCAATATTGTTCCAACCAATATAATCATACTCTCTTCCTTCTATTGTAACAACATTCAGATTATCAAGTTCTTTCAAATCCTGTACATCTTCGGCTGTGATTAACTCCATAAGATCAATTTCACCCTTTTTCAACTGGGTTATCCGCGACGTATAGTCAGGAATTATTTTGAATATAATTTCTTCGATGTTATCTGAATCATAAAGAAAAGAGTTTTTGTTAGCAGCTAATGTAATACTCTGATTCCTGTCCCATTTTTTCAACATAAAGGGACCATTCGATACGGGTGAAAAATTCGCCTCCGCTGTTTGAAAATCTTTTCTTTCGATATTTTCATAAATATGTTTTGGAATTATTGGATGAGAGATATCTATTAATTTAGGAAATGATTCAGGTTTGAAATTAACCTGAAGCTCTGTTGGGGATTTTATAACAAAGGTTTTTTCTTCATCAATCCGTCCTTCTTCATCCAGGTATAAATCATCAAATGCCCCGAATAAACGACTGCTCACTTCCGGATCAGAATATGAAACCAGTGAAAAGACAAAATCTTCAGATGTTAATGAAATACCATCCGACCAGGTTAACCCGTTACGTAAATAAAATGTTATTGATGACGAGTCGTCAGCCCACTCCCATCTTTCTGCTAAAGAAGGATGTGCCTCAAGTTCACCAAGTTCCGAGTTCCATGTAAAATCTGCCGGGCTGAGGAAAAGTAATTCACTAATGGCGCCTTCATCAACGGTGGAAGCGAACAATGGATTAAAGGAATTTACATCCGCAGGTATTCCAACTATCACCCTGTTATTTAATTTCTTACCGCCGTCGCAAGATGTTAATAAACTAATTAATAGTACTGCAATTGAAAGAGAAATTTTTTTAATCATGGTTATATTTTCTATGAATAATGATAAGTATTGCTATAATTTATTATTTTGAATTATAAATTAAAAATATGATTTTTTTAGCAATGCTTAAAGCAAAGATTGAAGACATATTAATAAAGGATAATCACACCGGGATTCCCCTGCTAAGTAAAATTGAGTTTGAATTAATTGAAGGAAAAATTTACTCAATACTTGGCGAAAACGGTTCAGGTAAATCCACGTTAATAAAATCATTAACATGTCTTCTGAATGAAAACATCTTTACAGTTAAAGGATCTGTACAATTTAACAATGAAAATATTTATAGCTTTAACGAGGAACAATTAAAACATCTGCGATTAAGGTCAATACGGTATGTTTTTCAGGATGCTGTGAACAGCTTCGACCCATTAAAAACATTTGAATATTATTTTATTAATTCAGAATCAGGTAATGAGAAGATTGAAGAGTTGCTGGATTATTTCCTGCTCCCTGAGTATGATAAGCTTGCCAAACTTTATCCATACGAAGTCAGCGGTGGGATGGCGCAGCGTATTAGCATTGTACTTGCATTTCTGGCAAATCCAAAATTGATAATCCTGGACGAACCAACATCGGGAATCGATTATGCAATTTCGAATCTTTTGCTACATAAGTTGTCGGAGTTTAAGGAAAAAGAGAGGGGCGCGGGATTGATCGTTACACATGACATAAAATTTGCGGAAAAGGTAAGTGATGAGTTAGCCGTTTTAGAAGAAGGAACATTGAAAGAATTTATGCCAAAAGCAGATTTTCTATCTCAATCTGAAATTTTATCTACAAAATAAATTGAAGCTTTATGAATGCCGGAGAATTAATACAACTAAATAATGTGTCGTATTCAGTTCGATCAGCCGGATTATCTTTAAGGATAAATGAAACTGCCGATATACTTAATGAAATAAATTTCTCTGTGTTTGAGAATGAAATTCTGGGCATCTGCGGTGAATCCGGCGGTGGAAAGTCAACTTTAGCAAAAATTATTTCAGGTATTATAAAACCAACCACCGGCAGCATAGTTTTAAATCAAAATTTAATTCCAGAAAAGAGCAAACCACGGCAGATTCAGATATTATTCCAGAACAACAGCAGTTTGCTTAATCCATATAGAAAAGTATGCTCAGTTGTTGAAGAATCGATTTTACTTTCCGGTGCAGGGAAAAATAATATTATCGAAACAAAAAGAAGAATCTACGACAGTCTTTCAATAAAAGGCGAACTTGAAAACAGGAAAGGTTATGAACTAAGCGGTGGAGAAAGACAACGGGTAGCATTGGCAAGGTTACTTGCTGTTAATCCCAAAGTATTAATATTAGACGAACCATTTTCAGCGCAGGATGTGGGTTCACAAGAAAATCTGACAGGGTTATTTAGGAATATTAATAAAGAATTTAACTGCACAATAATCTGTATAAGCCACAACCTGAAAATATTACGGAATTTCGTTCAGCGATTAATTGTTTTACAAAATGGTAGAATTGTAGAAACAGGACCTTCTGAGGAAATCTTTACATCACCAAATCATCCATACACAAAATTTCTACTAGGTGCCGGGGAGTTTGCTTTAACAAAAGAAGAAATACATTCAAGTAGTTTGCAATAAATCAGAATTATTCAAATTAATTTTTCAAACATTGCAAGATCTTCTGTGGTTGTTACCTTAAAGTTATAAACCGATCCCTCAACAATATTCACTTTTTCACCAATTTGTCTTACCAGCATTGATTCATCTGTACCTGTAAATTTGTTACGCTCAGCATTTAACATCGCTTTATTCATAACGGAGTATGGAAAGATTTGCGGAGTCTGCACATAATATATTTCATTACGGTCGACATAATTCTCAACATAAGTATCACCTTTAATAAGTGTGTCCTTAGCCTTAACGCAAACAAGAGCATTCCCTTTTGATTTTGCTTCTTCGATAGCATTTGCTAAAACACTCTGTGGCAGCAGTGGCCGGGCTGCATCATGCACAACAATCAAATCATCTTTGGATACACCGTTGATTGATTTAATACCATTGAAGACCGAATCTTGTCTCGAATCGCCTCCCTCCACGATACTTGTAATCTTGGTCAGCTTATATCTTTCTTTCAGATTTTGAAGAAGATCAAAATATTTTGATTCGGCGGAAATTACAATTGCATTGATAAGTTTACTTTCCTGAAAAACTTCAAGTGTGTAAACAATCAGTTCCTTCCCTTTAAATTTAAGATATTGTTTCGGAGTATCTTTTCCACTCCTTATACCTTTTCCCCCGGCAGGAATTATTGCATAAGTTTTCATCTTTTTAAATAATGATCATCGCATCACCGTAACTCAGGAACCTAAATTTTTCCTTCAATGCTTTTTTATAAGCTTTAAATATTAATTCCGTATCTGCAAATGCTGAAACAAGCATGAGCAGAGTAGATTCAGGAGCATGAAAATTTGTAATAAGTTTTGATGTGATCTTAAAATTATAAAAAGGATAAATAAATTTATCAGTCCAGCCCTTGTTTGGTTTTAATAATCCTTCTGCAGTTATGCTGGTTTCCAGTGCGCGACAGGTGCTTGTTCCTACTACAACCACATTCTTGTTAGCTTCAATTGCTTTGTTAACTTTTTCTGCCGTTTTCTCCGATACTTCGAAATACTCAGAATCCATCCTGTGCTTTGTTAAGTCTTCCACTTCAACAGGTCTGAATGTACCGAGACCGATATGAAGTATTACCGGGACAACAGAAATTCCCTTGGCTTTTACTCTGGAAAGAAGTCTGTCCGTAAAGTGTAAACCGGCAGTTGGCGCTGCAACAGCACCGTCAACTTTAGCATAAACAGTTTGATAATTATCTCTGTCGGCAGGCACAGGATCGCGTTTAATATATGGTGGAAGAGGAGTGACGCCTATTTTTTCTACAGATTTGAAAATGTTCCCCGGTTGGTTAAACCGTACAGTACGTCCTCTCGATGTTGTATTATCAATTACTTCACACCAAAGCTTATCGTTAAAATAGATCTTGTTACCGATACGTACTTTTCTGGCCGGATCAACAATTACATCCCAAATACATTCTTCTGCGTTTAGTTCACGTAATAGAAAAACTTCAATTTTCGCATTTGTTTTTTCTTTCTTACCAAATAATCTAGCCTGGAAAACCCTGGTCTCGTTAACAACTAGCACATCACCTTTGCTCATATAGTCAACAACATTACTGAATTTCCTGGATTCTAATTCCTTTGTTTCTCTATTAACAACCAATAACTTCGCCCTATCTCTGGGACTAGCCGGAAATTTAGCAATGGCGGTCTTCGGTAAATTATATTTAAAATCTGAAAGCTTCATCATTCATACCTTTGTTAATTAAACGAATAAACAGCAAACAGGTGGTTAGCCTGTTTGCTGCATTGTAACACTTTATTTTTTAGAAGATTTCTTCTTTTTCTTTATTGATTTTTTCTTTTTCTTTTTCTTTTTTGTCATTTGATTTACCACAGCCCGGGCTGCTGCCAGCCTGGCAATTGGAACACGGAAAGGAGAACAACTAACATAATCCAAGCCTGTTCGATGACAGAATTCAACCGATGATGGTTCTCCGCCATGTTCTCCGCAAATACCTACCTTAAGATTACTTCGTGTTGCTCGTCCCTTATTTGTACCCATCTTAACTAATTGTCCCACACCATTCTGATCGATTGCTTCAAATGGATCGTCAGGAAGTATTTCTCTGTTAACATAATCCGGTAAGAATTTTCCTGCATCGTCTCTTGAAAGTCCAAATGTGGTTTGGGTCAGATCGTTTGTACCAAAGCTGAAGAATTCTGCATGTTCAGCAATTTCATCGGCAGTTATTGCTGCCCTTGGTAATTCTATCATCGTACCAACAAGGTATTTAACTTTCTTACCCTTCTCTTTAAATACTTCTTTGGCAACTCTTCGAACTATATCTTCCTGTAGTTTAAATTCGTTAGTGTGACCAACTAAAGGAATCATTATTTCAGGATTTACCTTAATTCCTTTTTTAGAAACATTAACTGCTGCCTCGATAATTGCTCTTGCCTGCATTTCAGTAATTTCAGGGTATGCAACTCCAAGGCGGCAACCACGGAAGCCAAGCATCGGGTTAAACTCATGGAGAGTGTCAATTTTTTCCATCAGTTTCTTTTCACTGATATTTAACTCGGCAGCAAGTTCAGCAATATCAGTTTCGCTGTGTGGAAGGAATTCATGCAAAGGAGGATCCAATGTTCTGATTGTTACCGGTCTTCCGGCCATCACTTCGAAAATTCTCTCGAAGTCTGCACGTTGAAGCGGAAGCAATTCATCAAGAGCAGCTTTTCTCTCTTCAACAGTGTCGGAAACAATCATTTTGCGAACAGCCATTATTCTGTCGCCGCCGAAGAACATATGCTCGGTTCTGCACAGACCAATACCTTCCGCGCCAAATGCAATTGCATTTGATGACTGATCAGGCTGGTCGGCATTTGTTCTAACCTTCATAGTTCTCAATCTGTCTGCCCATCTTAACAGACTGGCGTAAGTTTGAAATACACTTGACTCCGACGGTTTGAGAGTTTTTGAAATCAGAACCTGAATAACTTCGGATGGTTTTGTTTCCAGTTTACCATTAATCACCTCACCGGTAGATCCATCCAGAGAAATATAGTCTCCCTCTTTAACAACCATATCTTTACCATCAACAGTAAACATTCTTTCTTTGTAATTAATCTTTAATGCACCACAGCCGGCAACGCAAACTTTACCCATCTGCCGGGCAACTAATGCTGCGTGTGAAGTCATTCCTCCACGTGCAGTAAGGATACCCTCAGATGCATCCATACCTTTTATATCTTCCGGGGAAGTTTCAATTCTAACGAGGATAACCTTATCTCCATTAGCTGCCATTGATTCTGCATCTTGTGCACTTAAGGCAACTTTACCGGATGCAGCACCCGGACCGGCATTTAATCCTTTTGCAAGAAGTCTTCCTTCAGAAATAGCTTTCTGTTTTTCTGAGCCATCGAAAATTGGTCTTAACAACTGATTTAACTGTTCCGGATCAATTCTGGAGATAGCTTCTTCTTTTGTGATAAGTTTCTCTCTGACCATATCAACTGCCATCTTAATAGCAGCAAAACCTGTTCGTTTACCAACGCGGCATTGCAGCATCCAGAGTTTTTTCTGCTGAATCGTGAATTCTATATCCAGCATATCAGTATAATGTTTTTCGAGTTTGGTTCTATAACCATCGAGCTCTTTATAAATTTTCGGATCATCCTTTTTTAATTCTGATATAGGATGAGGCGTACGGATACCCGCCACAACATCTTCACCCTGCGCATTGAATAAATATTCCCCGTAAAAAACATTTTCACCGGAAGCGGGGTCTCTTG
>JASFSF010000044.1:0-10886 GCA_050114555.1 Ignavibacteria bacterium | reverse complement strand
CTTTATGTTAAAAAAAACGTAATCTTAGATGATTTTTAAGGTTTTTCTAACTATAATATGTGGCATAATATTGGTGTTTTCTCCTCAACATTTGCACACAAGTGCTAAACTATTTTACAATCACCAGCAAAAAAATAATCTTCTATATGAAAAAAATTCCTCTGTATAAATATATCTTCGGAATAGCAGATGTGTTTGTGATCTTTTCTTCATTCCTAGCTTCTATATATTTATTACGCCGTAATCCAGGTATAGGATTTATTGACTTCACCAATTTAGCCCAAGATCTAATTCTAATTTTCTTTTTAATATCTATTCTTTTCATAGTTGTTTTTTATTACAACGGATTGTACAGGCTTGATATAATCATATCCCGTGCAGTGCATCTTACGCATATTATGAAGGCATTATACTATGGTGCTTTAAGTATCGTGTTAGTCTCAATCAACCTAGAATTATCACCGATTATAGATTCGAGATTATTAATATTTTTATTCGCTTTGATCGCGTTACCTTCGTTATATGTCATACGCACGGAATTGATGAGAAGACTATACTTACTTTTTAGCGCAACAGGATTTAGAAGGAATATCTTAATATTTGGCGATGGTAAATCCGGGAAATTACTTGCAGCAAAATTAATATTTGAAAACCCTATCGGTCTGGAAGTTGTCGGGTTTATAAATGACGATAAAGAAATTGGCGAAAACATTGTTAGCAACATTAAAGTTGTAGGTAGATTCAGTGATATTAAAGAAGTAATTAAAAAGTATCATGTTGATGAATTAATAGTTGCAATTGACAGCGAAAACCATAATAACTTTCTTGAAAAAATAGACCAATGCAGAAATTTGAATGTTAATGTAAGAATCACATCTGAATTATTTGATGTGGTTGCAGAAAAGGTTTCAACTGAAAGGTATGCAGATATACCGGTAGTGGATGTTTCATCGCATTATAATAATAAATTAACACTAGCTTTTAAGAGAATTTTTGATATTGTTGCCTCTATTATTGTTTTAATACTCTTATCACCAATAATGTTAGCAATCATCATTTCTATAAAAATATCCTCTCCGGGTAAAATACTATTTAAGCAAATTCGTGTTGGAAAAGACGGTAAGGAATTTAAGTTTCTCAAATTCAGATCTATGCGAGAAAGCAAAGCTGGCGATAAAGAAGAGGAAAGAGAAGCCCAGATGATTGAATTTATGAGAGACGACTTTTCTGAATCCGGAACAAAAATTATAAATAATAGCAGAATTACCTGGATAGGTAAAATAATCCGCAAAACCTCCCTCGATGAGTTACCTCAACTATTGAATGTTTTAAAAGGAGATATGAGCCTTGTAGGCCCCAGACCTTGTTTACCTTACGAGTACGAAAATTACGACGAATGGCAAAAACGTCGTGTTAATGTGGTTCCTGGATGCACTGGTGTTTGGCAAGTATGGGGTCGTAGTTCAGTCTCTTTTAAGGAGAGTGTGGTGCTCGATCTATATTATATCAATAATATGTCACCCTGGTTTGATTTTCAAATCATGTTGCAGACTGTACCTGCAGTATTAACTGCCAGGGGGGCCGAATAGCACCTTGACTTGGTGTGATATTTGATATAATCCTGTTAAATTTGTCGCAAAAAATATTAACTTAGATTTATAAACTGCCCAAGGAGGCAATGTTATGGTTGTAGGTATTATTGGTCTCGGTTATTGGGGCCCCAACCTTGTGCGTAATTTTCTTGCACATAATGATGTGAAAAAAGTGATTGGGTGCGATAACAGAGAAGAAAGATTAAAATTTATTTCTAATAGATTTCCTTCCGTGCATCTTTTAAATAATTGTGAAGAATTAATGAACGGGGATGCTGATATTATTGTAATTGCAACTCCGGTAGATACTCACTATAAATTAGCAAAGAATGCTTTGCAAAATGGAAAACACATCTGGGTAGAAAAACCTTTTACTTCAACATCCGCACAGGCTGAAGAATTAATTGAGCTGGCTGATAAAAAGAATCTTAAAATTTTTGTAGATCACACATTCATTTATAATGGGGCTGTTCTGAAAATGAAGGAATTGGTCGAGAAAGGTGAGCTTGGCAATGTAATTTATTTTGATTCAGAAAGAATTAATCTGGGTCTCTTCCAGAGAGATGTAAATGTAATCTGGGATCTTGCCCCACACGATTTATCTATAATGAATTATATTCTGCCAGATCATCATGTAGTAGCCGTTAGTGCTAACGGTATTGCAAACTTTAATGGAAAAGAAAACCTTGCTCATCTATGCGTCCATTTTAGCGAAAACACCTTTGCTCATTTTCATGTAAACTGGGTATCGCCTGTAAAAATTAGAAGAATGATAGTGGGTGGCGATAAGAAAATGCTTGTATATGATGATATGGAAAACTTTGAAAAGATTAAAGTATACAATAGTGGAGTTGAATTCACCACAACAGAAAGTATTCATCAGGCGCTTGTACAATACAGGATCGGTGATATGTTCTCGCCAAAGATTGATCAAACAGAAGCTCTTGCATTAGGTGCGAAGGAATTTATAAGTTCCATTCAGGAAAACCGCCAACCGAAAACAAGCGGTAAAGATGGATTAGACGTAGTCAAAATTCTTGAAGCCAGTAATATTTCAATTAAGAACAACGGGCAGATTGTAGAATTAAACAGCAGCGTAATGGTATAATTGATGGAGAAGAAGAACATTAATAATGTTAAGCTTGGTAAAGACGTAAAGATCTTCGATTTTGTTAATCTGTATGGCTGTACAATAGACGATAATAGCAAGATCGGGACATTTGTTGAGATACAAAAGAATGCTACTGTTGGTAAAAACTGTAAAATATCTTCTCACACATTTATTTGTGAAGGTGTGCATATTGAGGATAATGTTTTTGTTGGGCATAACGTAACATTTATAAACGACAAGAATCCCCGGTCAGTAAATCCTGATGGAAGTATGCAAACGGAAGTTAATTGGGAAGTGGTCGAAACCTTTGTAAAGAAAGGTTCATCCATCGGTTCATCCTCAACAATTCTATGCGGGATTACTGTGGGAGAAAATTCAATTGTTGGTGCGGGAGCAGTGGTAACAAAAGATGTGCCGCCGAATACGATTGTTGCCGGAGTTCCGGCAAAGGTACTTAAAGAAATTTCTGATTAAAACCTGAAGAGAATTTGGAAGTACATTCTTTTACTTATCTTCTAAGTTAGGAATTATTCTTAAGTAAGTAATACGAAGAGTGAGTACATTAAAGTAACGAAATAAACCATTCCCATAATCGACTTGAACATTCCCTTTGCTTTACGCTTCTCTGCTTTATTCATATTTAATTCGAAAGGATTAATCTCATCGCCGGGAACGGCTGAAATTGTGTTTGAGTTATATCTAAAGTTTTTCATTACTTTTGCACTTAATTTATTAGTTATGACTACAGAACTATATAAATATTTATGCCACTAAAAACCTCTGCTTTTTGCTTAAATTGGACCAATTTGGACATATTAATGTAATTTTTACCTGTAAAAATTAGTTGTAATAATTGAATTATTTGGGTGAGAACAAAGTTAAGTATCGGTGCAAAATAAAGTTAAGCTATTGAGCTAATTACGTGAATTAGTCAATTCTGGAATGGTAAGAAATAATATATTAAGAGAGGTTTTAGAATTCCCTGATAATTTCTATTCTTCTATTTTTACTTCTACCTTCGGCGGTTGTATTATCACCTATAGGATAGTCATCACTCATGCCATATAGTGTAAATCTATCTGCAGATAATCCTTTCGACACAAGATAATCTCTAACTGCTTCTGCACGATCCAGTGATACTCTTCTTATGAATTGCTCTGAGCCCTGGCTATCCATGTGTCCTTCAATCCTCCATTTTGAATCACGCTCAAAACTAATAGTTTCGACAACCTGATTTAATCTTTCAATTCCTTCCGGTTTGATGGCAGATGTATTTGCATAGAAGATTTCTTCACCATAAATTGTAATTCTCTTTACCGATACAACATCGAATTGATCCGGGCAACCATCGTTATCCTCAAAGCCATTGGGAGTTTCGGCCTGATTCGGGCAATCATCAATAACATCAGGAATTCCATCTGCATCATTATCTGCATCAGGACAACCATCCTCGTCAAGAAATCCATCAATGTCTTCAGCAACATCCGGGCATTCATCTCCAATATCTAATATACCATCCAGATCATTATCCGGATCAGCACATCCATCTGAATCCGCGTAACCATCAAAGTCTTCGGGGCTTGAAGGACAATTATCTTCTGCATCAGGAATTCCATCAGAATCATTATCTAAATCAGGGCAGCCGTCTTCATCTTCAAATCCATCAACATCTTCTTTCTGATCCGGACATGCATCAAATTCATTGAGTATTCCATCATCATCAGAATCACCCGGCCCAAATGGAGAAATCGAAACGCCAAGTAAACCTGTAAGATAATGATCTTCAACATCCCCTGTCGCGATATCATCTAAATAATCTGTGCCGGTAATATGAATGCCAGTTGAAAATAATATTGATATTTTTTCATTCAATAATATTTTAGCGCCGACATTTAAATCCAGCACTAGTACATTTCTATCGTATAATCCCTGTCTTAACCCAGGTAGTTTAACTCCGTTTTCATCCTTGGGATTTATTTGTAGTAGATAGGATCCTCCCATTTGGATAAACGGGAAATATTTGTCTTCAATTGCATATGAATAAATTCCGGCGATACCTAAAATGTACATCTCATTTACAAACACAGGAGATAAAGGATTCCTTATTCCGTCACTTGTGCTTACGGCTGTTCGATCATCCTCTCCTGATATTCTTTGACCTCCTCCAAAAACTTTTATTCCAAAAATGTGATGTGTTGTTCTTTTGAAGTAATATTCAATCCCACCGAGGATCAAGCCATCAATTTTAGATTTGCTATAATCTGAAAATCCCAGTGTTAATCCACCTTCAAGTGTAAATACCCACGAATTAGAATAAGGATGAACTACGTCTCTAGAACTTTGTTGCCCATTCACAGCAATGGTTAGGATAAAACTAATCATCAACACGACAACAATCTTATTCATAGGCAAAGTAAATTTAATAGATGTAAGTGTTTATATTTTAAGTGGTTATAGAAAATTCTATTTTTGTATATTAAATATTACTGATTTGAGAAGACTAATTCAATCGTTAATTTTTCCGAATAATTATAATAGATTACCGGAACATTTTCAGTTGTTGAAATTTCTCATTTAGATCAGGTTCACTAAGAGATCGGGATTCTTGTAGCAATTGAATAACATTCAACCTAAAGGAGGATTTACAGATGTTTGAGTCACAAATATATATCGAAAGAAGAAGAAGACTTGCGGATAGATTCACAAGTGGAATATTATTATTCCCGGGAAATAACGAAACATCCATAAATTACTTTGCTAACACAAATGCTTTCAGACAGGATAGTGCTTTCTTATACTATTTCGGAATTGATCTTCCTGGCTTTGCAGCGGTAATCGATATTGATTCAAACACATCCGGTCTATATGGAACGGAATTCACTATGGAAGATGTAGTTTGGATGGGGCCACAGCCCAATTTAAATTCCCTTGCCGAGCTAAGCGGAATCGATAGAAGTGAAGATATCAGTAATCTCAACTCTCTTCTGTCGGAAGCAGTTAGGACCGGAAGGAAGGTTCATTTCCTTCCTCAATACAGAGCTGAACATTTTCAACAAATTGGTGAATTATTAGGACTATCTCCTCAGTATGTTAATAACTATGCTTCCAAACAATTGATTACGGCTGTAGTTGAACAGAGATCTATCAAAGCTAAAGAGGAAATTGCAGAAATTGACAAAGCTGTAGACATTGCACATAGGATGCATACTGCTGCTATGAAAATGATTAAACCCGGCTTGAGTGAAAGAAAGATTGCCGCAATGATTGAAGGTATTGCTTTGTCGCTTGGAGCAGGATTAGCTTTCAGACCGATTGTTTCAATTAATGGACATGTTCTTCACAACCATTATCATGAAAATGATATTAAAGAGGAAAGTCTATTGGTCAATGATTCTGGTGCCGAAACGTTACTTCATTATTCCAGTGATATAACCCGAACAATTCCTGCCAGCGGTAAATTTACACCCGGGCAAAAAGAAGTTTATGAAATTGTTCTGAAAGCAAATACTGCTACAATTGAGTCTACTAAACCGGGCGTATCGAACAAAGAATTACACTTAATGGCCGCAAAAATTATATTTGAAGGATTATCTAACTTGGGTATTACAAGGGGCGATGCTGATTCGGCAATTCAACAGGGTGCGCATGCTCTCTTTTTCCCCCACGGCCTGGGACATATGATGGGCCTTGATGTTCACGATATGGAAGGATTGGGAGAAAATTATGTCGGCTATGATGATACAGTTACCAGAAGTGATCAATTTGGATTGTCATATTTAAGATTAGCAAAATCTCTTGAACCGGGGTATGTGTTTACAATTGAACCCGGTATATATTTTATCCCACCATTGATTGAACAATGGAAATCGGAAAATAAACTTACAGAGTTTATCAACTATGATAGGCTTAACGATTATCTCGATTTCGGCGGTATTAGAATAGAAGACGATATTCTTGTTACCGAAGATGGCTATAGAGTACTGGGTAAACCCATTCCTAAAACTGTAGAAGAGGTTGAAGAACTCGCATCTATGTAAAATATTTAAAGCCCGAAAAACCCATCGGGCTTCTGCTAATTTTTTGCTTCTATCTTAATGGACTCCTGGGCAAATTCTCTTCCAGCCTTTAAAGCTTCAATATTCAAATTGACCACTTTTTCCCCTTTACGGCCAAAGATTTTCTTTATTCCGTTTTCCAGGGATTTGTATGGTATATCTAAAAAAGGAGAAGAAGCGCCAAGCATTACCATGTTTGACGACCGTGGTGATTTGACCCTCTTTGCAATCCCATCCGCATCGATTATCACATAATGCGGCAATGATTCAATCGTCTTTATAACTTCTTTTTCATCCGGATAATCTTTTATGTTTACAAATGGCGTTGAATTAGTAACCAACCATCCATTCTCTGAAAGATAAGGCAGGTAACGAAGTGATTCCATCGGTTCAACTGATAATATAAGATCTGCCTTGCCAATTGGAATTAAATCACTTGCAATTTCTTTATCGGAAATCCTTAAATGAGATTCCACGGCACCTCCACGCTGGCTCATTCCATGCACTTCCGACTGCTTTAATTGAAGATTGTTCTCAAGAGCTGCCATTCCTATTGTCGCGGCAATTGAGAGGATACCCTGCCCCCCAACTCCCGATAATATTATATCTGATTTCATTGAGAAACCTCCTCCGTTTTGATCTTCTTCTCTTTCTTACTCTTGGTTGCAGTTTGTATACATTCTCTTCTTGGAATGACAACAGAGACTCCTTCGTAAGCAATTTCTTCCTTTAAAACATCTACTACATCCTGATGATATTTTCTGTGCGGAGTAACCACTCTAACATGATCCGGATGAACACCAACGCCAATGCAAATATCTTCCAATTTTGCGTATGCTGATGATTGTTGTCCTCCGGTCATTGCAGTTGTTGAGTTATCGGAAATAATCACTGTAATGGGTGTATTCTCATTAACAGCATCCAATAAGCCTGTAATGCCTGAATGTGTAAAAGTTGAATCTCCAATAACTGCGATTGCCGGTCGAACTCCCGCATCCGCTGCACCCTTTGCCATTGTAACGGAAGCTCCCATATCCACACAAGTATGAATTGATTTGTATGGTGCAAGAGCGCCAAGAGTATAGCAACCGATATCGGAAAATACCCGCTGATCCGGACTGAATTGCTTCATCGTTTCGTTAAGCGCTTCATAAACATCTACATGGCTGCAACCTGAGCATAATTGCGGGGGTCTGTTTGCTACTAACTCCGGTACTTGTAAAGTTTTACCATTTCCCTTACCAAGTGCGGTTGCAATTATGTTCGGATTTAATTCTCCTGCCCTTGGAATTGTTCCATCCAATCTGCCGTGTACTCTCATCTCTTTATTTAAGAATCCCCTAAGCAATTCTTCAACCATTGGGTATCCTTCTTCGATAACAAGAATCTCTTTGCATTCTGTATCAATTCTCTTCACCATGTTTGTTGGCAAGGGATACTGTCCGATTTTCAAAATAGGATGAGGACATTCGCTATCTGAAAAGTTTTCTAGCAGATAATTATACCCGATTCCACAAGCAATAATTCCCAGGGACTTATCATTACCGTCGATATAATTATTATATTTTGAATCGTCTGAAGTTCTTCTCATCTCCATTAATTTCTCTAGCAGCACATTATATTTTTTTCGTGCATTCGAAGGCAGTAAGACAAATTGAATCGGATCAGAAGGATACGACATCTTGTTTTCATCTTGCAAGGTTTTTTGTTTAACACCTGAACGGGAATGAGAAAGACGGGTAGTGAGCCTCACTAAAACAGGTAAATTATATTTTTCCGAAAGTTCCATCCCATCATAAGCCATATCGTATGCTTCCTGCTGATTTGATGGCTCAAGAATTGGAACAAGCGCAAAGCGGCCATAATATCTAGAATCCTGTTCGTTCTGTGATGAATGCATTGAAGGATCATCAGCAACTGCTACAATTAAACCACCATTAACACCGGTAATTGCAGAGTTCATAAATACATCGGCAGCCACATTCAATCCGACATGTTTCATGGCTACCACAGAACGTTTGCCCGCGTAGGACATCCCCAACGACGCTTCCATTGCAGTTTTTTCGTTGGCAGACCATGCCCGGTGAATATTTCTTTCCTTTGCTAATTTAGATAACTGAACATATTCCATTATCTCTGTAGATGGTGTCCCCGGATATGCATACATTCCCGACATCCCTGCATCCAGTGCTCCCTGGGCTACTGCTTCATCTCCTAATAGTAATAGTTTTTCCATAGTATTCTCAGTTAAGTTGAAATAATATTCTTTGAATTTGCGTTAAAAAGTTACATTTATTCGTTAAAATTGATAAAACAAAAATAACCAAAACCTGAATAATAAAACACAGCATTATTTAAGTATATCATGGTTGGCTTCGTTATTAATCAATCCGATTATAAAATTATAACATATTGCCCTTATTCTTCCACCTTATTTGCCAAAGGAATACACTGATTATCGACATTTATATGTTGACATGTACTTGCATAATATGTATTATCACTTCAGTATCTGATTCGATTTGTTTATAGTAGTTATTTATTAATAATGTTAGGAGACGATATGAGAGTAAAGATCAGATTGATTATGTTTGCCCTGCCCATATTTTTTGCCAGCTTCAACATCGCACAAACATTGCACACAGTTGAAGTTTCTGACTTCGTTTTCACACCTTCAAATTTAACAATAATGGTAAACGATACAGTTCGCTGGGTAAACCAGGGTGGTAACCATAATGTAGTAGCCGATGATGCAAGCTTTACCAGTGGTGCACCTTCTACAGCAGCCTGGGTTTATGAAAGAGTTTTCACATCTGCCGGAAGTAATCCTTACTATTGTGTAAATCATGGTGGTCCGGGTGGTATCGGGATGTCGGGAGTTATAACGGTTCAAGATCCGACTGGAGTTGAGGAAGATAATTTTTTACCTCTTGCATTTGAGCTAAAACAAAATTTTCCGAATCCTTTTAATCCTACAACCAATATTCAATACAATGTTGCAAAGTCCGGGAACATCCATTTAACTGTCTTTGATTCCATTGGAGAAGAAGTTGCAATACTGGTAAACGGGTTTAAAGAGGTGGGCTCTTATGAAATTAGTTTTAGTGCACTAAATCTAACGAGCGGTATTTATTTTTATCAACTTGAAGCCAATGACTTCATTCAAGTCAGGAAGATGATTTTGATGAAGTAACCGCTACATTATATTCTGACCGAAGTATAAATAGATTTACCTCAGTAGTTGTTCCGAAAGTTGATTTTATGAACAGTGAATTACTCTGCCTTTACATGTATGGATTTTGTATGATCTATTATTAATTCACTGTTTAAAATCAATTTAGGATGGAATCTTAATAAATTCCGCTATATTTTACATTACAAATTTTGTACGATCAAAATTACTAAGACCGGAATCCTAAATTATCGCTTTTAATCAGTATTTGATTAAATAATTATTAATTGGTTATTTCAGACAAAAAAAATTACTCAACTATTATTCTCTGGGTAATATTCCTCATCCTGCTAATATCGTATTCAATCTTTCTTCTTATAAAATCTCCCGATCTGGCTCTTCACCTTAGGCCACACACTAACAAGATAATTCCTTACGTATCATTTAAGATGATACTGGGATTGTTTTTTTTGTCAGCAGTTTTGGGTTTTAAGAAAATTCAAGGAAATAGAATGGTGTTGCCTGCAATAATTCTTACCGGGATTATCTGCAGACTGATTTTAATCCCAACGACTCCTGTACTTGAAGATGATTATCACCGCTATTTGTGGGACGGAGCTGTAAGTGCGAATTTTTATAACCCGTATCAGTACAGTCCTTTGGACGTAGTTGATAATGCACAGGGTATCCCTGCTGAATTACACAAATTATCCGGCGAAGCAGATGATTTAATGGGGAAAATTAATCATCCTCACATCAGAACAATCTATCCAATATTATCGCAGGTAGTGTTCGCTGCAGCTTATATAATATCGCCCTGGCAATATTGGTCGTGGAAGTTGTTATTACTTTTATTCGATCTGGCGTTGCTTTTAGTATTATTAAGGATTTTAAAATATTTATCTCTCCCATTAATTCTTATTGCAATTTATTGGCTTAATCCGGTTGTGATCCAC
>JASFSF010000043.1:0-11087 GCA_050114555.1 Ignavibacteria bacterium | reverse complement strand
AATTATATTTGCTACACCATCTTCCGCTTCAAGACTTATATACACTTTACCATCTTTCTTTGAAGCATCGCAGGCATTTTTAATAAGCTGGTATACTGCCATAAACAATCTTCCAGCATCGAAGTTTGTGATTATGGAAGATCCTGTTTTGATAAATAAATTTATATCTCTTGCATCGCAATATTCAGAAAACAATTTCGAAATTATCCGAAGGTATTTATTCAAATCTGCTTTCTTCAGGTCTAATTTAAAGTCCTGTTTTTTAAAATCAAATGTTGTTTTGATAATGTCCCTGAACAACTTGACCTGTAGCTGAAGTAACGGAAGGATATGTTGTTCAACAGAATCTTGTTCGTCATTTTTCAGCAGCGTAGAATAACTACTAACTATATCGGCAGGGATTGCAATATTATCTTCCAGAAAATTATATATGCCTTCATTAATTCTTTGTCGTTCTCCGTCGAGAGCTTGTTCATAACGATTGCTGCCATCAATTGCGGCTGCAAGCAAACCGGAAATCAATTCAACTTTCCCGACTTCACTATCCGAAAAAGCTTTTTCATTTCGAGCAACTTGCAATACGCCAACGAATTCATCTTCATTTGAAATTAATGGAATGTATAATATTTTCTTATGTGTGGCTTCACCCGGCTGATCTACTTCGCTTACAAACCTGCTGTCGTTTTTTGGTTCCTCAAAATTAAGAGTTTTTCTCTGGAGCACACAGGTCCCTGTAAGTCCTTCTGAAATTTTAAAACTTTCAATCATTAACATGCCACTTTCATCAACATGTTTCATTAATTCTCCGGCAGCTTCATTCACCAGATATATTTCCCCTGATTCTGCTGAAAGTAATTTTTTTACAGCAAATACAATTGCCTTGATAGTATCATAAACAGAGAGCTGATTTCTTGTGATTAGAATAGTATCGAAAATTTCCTTCAACTCTTCACTATCTATATTCAAATCGCCAACTTGAGTAACTTCTTTTATACCTAATCTTTCTTTCTCGGAATTTTCAGCAGAGAGAATAAATTCTATACCCGGACCAATCTGGATTTTACGTTCAACGATTTCTTGATTTTCTTTCTCAATATCACTTGCGGGCAAAGAAAGCTGCTCTTCTATTATTTCTGTCACGGTCTGAGAGATAGAATCCTTCATTAAACCCTCCCCTATTAATTCATTCTCTTTTTCTGTTGCCTTAAAAGAAACAGGTTTGTCGGTGCTTGAGAGATCTATTTTACTTTTTACAGATTGATCAATTTCCGGAAGTTCAACCTCGCCAAATTTGTCAATGTTCGTCTTAATTTTGTCTTCCGAATCGAGTAATTTTTTCAGTAAAGCAGCAGGTATTATTAGGAGAGTGCTATCATTGTTTGCAACGGCAGAAGAATTTCGGCGGGTGTTGTCAAAAAATTCTTTTTCACCAAAAAAATCATTTGCAGATTTATTGCTGATATAGCGGTGAGAAGGATATTTAATTTTCACAGCACCTTTGAATAACAAGTAAATACAATCAGTTTCTTCCCCGTTTTGATAGATTATTTCCCCTTCCTGTACCTTTAAACTCACACCTTGTTTAAAAACCGTTTCAAAAACATCCTTATGGATGTCTGTAAACAGCTTGTTTGATTTTATTTGATTATTATTTCTTAAAGAGGCCATCCACATAATCATGAAAATTTAATGCCATGTTATTGTGGATAAAGCGAGTCGGAGTCTCAATTCTCTTGAAATATAAACTACTAATAATGTGCAAAAATGACCTGTTAACGGGAAAAAGTGATTACTAATTACTTTTTATTTGTGTTAAATTGTACCACCTAATTTTAAGCTCAACGGAAACCAAATTATTATTACTGCATCTTACCAATGGATGAGATCAAGATAATCAGAAAAGCACAGGCCGGTGATAAAAAGGCGCTTGCTCAGCTGGTTAAAGATTACGAACAAACTATTTACAATTTTGCTTTTAAAATTTGCCGCGACCGGAATAAAGCAGAACATATAATGCAGGAAACCTTTTACAGTATTGTAAAATCACTGCATCAATTTGACGGCAAATCGAAGCTTTCAACCTGGCTTTACAGGATAGTATCCAATCATTGTCTTATGCTGGCCAGGAAAACCAAGGGTAAAGAGTTTGTTGCAATCGACGACGATGATACATTGTTCGAAGAGAAGCAGGCGGCTGACTGGAATACTATACCATATAAAGATGTTGAGAACGATGAACTTAAGAAAATACTTGATAAAGCAATACAGAAGTTATCCCCCGAATACAGGATGATCTTTTTACTGCGAGACGTTGAAGGGCTGTCAACTGAAGAGACTGCAAATGCAACAGACCTTTCGGTTCCGGCTGTTAAATCCAGGTTGCATAGAGCAAGAGCATTTTTAAGAAATGAACTAAATAATTTTTTTCAGTCATGAATGAAGAAAAAGTCAATTGTAAAGATGTAATGCTGCATATATGCGAAAGCCTTGGTGAAGAGCTTAATTCCGAACGGTGTGCTGCAATTAAAAAACATCTCGATAAATGTTCTGAATGTCAGAACTATTTTAAAACTGTAGAATTTACAATTGACTGCTACCGCAAGTATAACGTAAAAATTCCTGATGGTGCACACGAAAGACTGATGAAATTTTTAGACCTTGACGAAGAGGGCAGGAGAGATTAAACAAATAAACAACCTTGAATTTTAACTAAACTAACTATGGAAAATGTTCATTATTACAAAACGAATGTGAAATGGGATGAAGGAAGAATTGGAACACTATCTTCCCCTACATTAGAATCATTTAAAGTTGCCACTCCACCTGAATTTCCAAAAGGAGTTCCGAACACCTGGTCGCCCGAACATCTTTATGTTGCTTCGATCAATATATGCCTGATGACGACCTTTGTAGCTGTGGCTGAAAATTCAAAGCTTGAATTTGAAACTTATTCCTGCGAAAGCGTTGGAAAACTTGAAAAGGTTGAAGGAAAATTTATGATCAGTGAAATTGAATTAATTCCTGAGATTAAAATCAAACATGAAAAAGATATCGAGAGAGCGGAGAGAATAATTCACAAGTCTGATAATCTTTGTCTGATTTCAAATTCCGTTAAGACAAAAATTGTTCTCAATCCCAAAATAATAGTTTAAAGAAGTTTTTATTAAAGTATAATTATAAAGGAACCCAGGTATGCCAATTTTTGAATATCATTGTAATGAGTGTAATGCAAAATTTGAATTGCTAACATCAGATAAAAATAACCAGCAGGTTAACTGCCCTGAATGTAATTCAACACAAACAAAGAAATTATTTTCTGCTTTCAGTACATCTACTAGTTCTTCGTATCCGGCTAATAGTTGTGCAAGCGGTAACTGTGATATTGATACTTCAAATTTAGGCGGATGTGCAAACGGGATGTGCGGTTTAAACTAATTAAAGAGAAACTTTGGTTTCTCTTAAGCACAATATCCATATTTTTCTCTCGGCATTAGTTGCTTACAATTATGAACCGGTCAAAGAAGAAAAATTTATAAGATAAAAATGGCTGCTAATGAAAAAATAAAAGTTGAGAAGAAAAAGAAACGAGTACCAATTCCTCAAAAACCTCCCAAAGTAGAAAAACCGAAAAAGGCATATGACAGGAAGAAGGAAAAAGATAAAATGAGGAAAAACAAGAAATAGCTGATATTAGTTATTTATTCCACAATTCTCGCCCAATTAAAATTTAGTCATATTTTAAATTATTCCTAAAAACTATTGCATCAGTCTGATACATATCTTATTTTTTTTGACAAATTTTTGATATTTCCTAAATAATTAAGGTTATCGCTATTGGATGATATAGATGTTAAGATACTACAGCATCTTCAAAGAAACGGTCGAACAAAGAGAAACAAACTTGCTGAATTGGTTGGTCTCTCTGTTCCCTCCGTGAGTGAAAGATTAAATAAACTTGAAGAAAAGTGTATTATCGAAGGGTATTATGCCAAAGTAAATAGAAAAGCATTCGGTTTTGACATACTAGCATTTATACATGTAATAATGGACTCTTCACAACACTATGATTCGTTGATTTCACACATAGATAAGATGGCACAGATATTGGAATGTCACTCTGTACTAGGGGAAGGTTCTCACTTACTGAAGGTTTTGGTCAGGAATACTGAATCTTTGGAAAAATTGCTCAGTGTTATTCAGTCCTGGAGCGGAGTATCCGCAACCAAAACTACCTTTGTACTTTCTACGATTAAAGAAACGACGGCAATAAATATTTAACTAATAAATAGGATAGGATAGTGGCAAAAACAATTTCTGCAGAAGACAAAGTTCTAAACTTTATCAAAAGTAAAAAGATAAAGTTTGTTGATTTGAAGTTTATGGATTTCCCCGGGCAATGGCAGCATTTTACTGTGCCTGCAAGCCAATTTGATAAAAACTCGTTTCAAGATGGTTTCGGATTTGACGGATCTTCAATCCGTGGCTGGAAAAAAATAAATGAAAGTGATATGCTCATCATTCCCGATGCAAGTACGATGTTTATGGATCAATTTATAGAAGCTCCAACACTAAGTCTTATTTGTGATGTGCATGAGCCGGCAACAAAAGAAAAATATACCAGATGCCCGAGAAACATTGCACAGAAAGCCACCGCATACTTAAAGACTTCCGGTATTGCGGACACAGTCTATTTCGGACCTGAAGCAGAATTTTTCGTATTTGATGATGTTCGATTTGACTCACAGCCCAATCAATGTTTTTACAAAGTTGATTCTGTAGAAGGACGATGGAACAGCGGAAGAGATGAAGGGCCGAACCTTGGCTATAAACCAAGATACAAGGAAGGTTACTTCCCTGTACCACCTACTGATTCGCTGAATGATTTGCGAAATGAAATGGTATTAAAATTAATTGAATCTGGAATCGAGGTTGAAGCACAGCATCACGAAGTAGCTAGCGGCGGTCAATGCGAAATTGATCTTCGGTTTGAGCCTCTTGTCAGAGCAGCAGATCAACTGTTGATGTTTAAATATATTGTTAAGAACACAGCGAAGATTTATAACAAATCCGTAACATACATGCCGAAACCAATCCAGGGTGATAACGGAAGCGGAATGCATGTTCATACAAGCTTATGGAAAAAGGGCAAACCCTTATTTGCAGGCTCAGGTTACGCCGGGTTAAATGAAGCTGCACTTTATTTTGTCGGCGGATTGTTGAAACATGCTGCATCATTGTTAGCGTTTACTAATCCCACTACTAACTCATATAAACGATTAGTTCCGGGATTTGAAGCACCTGTTAACCTGGCATACTCACAAAGGAACAGAAGTGCGGCAGTTAGAATACCAATGTATTCAGCCAGCCCGAAAGCGAAGAGAGTGGAGTTCCGATGTCCTGATCCTTCTGCTAATCCATACCTGGCATTTTCGGCATTGATGATGGCAGGGTTGGATGGAATTATTAATCGCATTGATCCGGGTGAACCATTAGATAAAGATATCTACGACATGGAACCCGAAGAACTGATCGATGTACCTTCAACCCCGGGAACTTTGGAAGAGGCAATTAAAGCTCTTGCAAACGATCACGAATATCTGCTAAAAGGTGATGTTTTTACGGAAGACGTGATTGAAACATGGATTAATTATAAAATAGATAATGAAATCAAGCCGATGGCACTTCAGCCTCATCCGTTTGAGTTTGGTTTGTATTATGATGTATAATAAATATACGTCACCCTGAGCCCTGCCTGCCGACAGGCAGGTTTGTAAAAGGCAAGGATTATATAAATTCCTCCCCTTTAATAAAGGGGAGGATAAAGGAGGGGTTCATATATTATGACAAAACATTTCAACAAAAAATCAGAACAAGAAAAACGTAGAGCCCTTCGCAGGAAGATGACCTACTGCGAAAAAATTATCTGGTTACACCTGAGACGAAAACAACTTGGCTACCGATTTTTACGCCAATATTCTGTAGACCATTACGTGATTGATTTTTATTGTCCAAAACTTAAGCTTGCTGTCGAGGTTGATGGAGTTATACACGATGAACCGGATCAAAGGAAGTATGATGCTAAAAGGCAAAAATATTTAGAGAATTTTGGAATTAAGTTTGTACGAATAACTAATGAGGAATTTCTAGGTAATCCAAACAAAGCATTTGCCAGAATTGAGGATACAATAAAGACTATTGAGAACTCAACAAATTAAACCCCACCTCGTTCCTCCCCTTTTCCAAAGGGGAGGAAGATAATTCAAATTGTTATCTGCATACCGAACACAATCGTTCTTCTTCCGAAATAGCTATCAACTTTTTGTCTTTGTGAATAATCTTTATTGTAACTGTAACCGAAGATGTTGTTGATATCAAGTATGTTCAATCCTTCCATATAAAAAACTGTAAAATAACTATCGAAAAGTTGAGTCAGATATGTTAAACGAATATCAAGACGTTGATACGTTGGGTATCGGTCAGAGTTGTCTTTCCCATACAATGGTTCAAAAATATCAAGCTCCGGAATATACATGGAATTTAAAACGGGAGTGAATGGTTTACCCGTTGCATATTTATAATTAACACCGATCTGCAATGAGGAAGTTAAATTATATTTTGCAACAATTGTAAGGTTATGAGTTATATCAAAATCGCTGGATGTGAGTTCCTCATAATCCATCCATCTTCTTTCCGTATTTATAAATCCATATGAAAGCCACCCGCCAATTATTCCAAACAATTCACCCTTTATCATAAAATCTATTCCGCGTGCAAAGCCATAACCATTATTGTTATAATTCAATATATGATCTTCTAAGGGGAGATTTTTGTATTCTTTATAATATGCTTCTATACGTGCGCTGGAAAGATTATTAATCTTGTAATCTAAAGAAGCAATATAATGTGTTGCATTCATCGCATCTAATTCGGGATTACCGTCAGATGAGGAGTACAATCTTGGATCCGGATGCTGTTGAAAAATTCCCCAACCCAGATTAAAAGTAAGTTCATCGGTTAATTTGTAACCAATTCCGGCTCGCGGATCAATCCAGTTAAGAGAAAGCGGAGAAACTACATCAGCCCGAAGCCCGCCAATTATAAATAGCTTTTCTATGCCTAAAAAATTTGATAATTCAGTTTCAACGTAAACTCCCGTTCTCGAAACATCAAACTGTGCATTAATTAATTCTCCCTCTGCTTCACTTCTTACATCGTAATCCTCTGCGGGAATAACACCGTTAAATTGGGCATCACGATATTCCCATTCTCCTCCGACTAATAACTTGCTCGATGTTGATAAAATGGTTTCCGTGTCGAACCGGAATTTTAATCCGTTATCCTTTCGAACGATATCAAGGATTCCCAGCTCCCAGGTACTTTCGTAACCGGTTTTTGAAATGCTAGCCTTTACTACAGTGTTGTCAAAAACAATGTCACTTACGCATAGGTTCACTAAGTTGTTGTCTGAGCTTCCATTAAACTCATCAGTGTAACCGGGAAGTTTTACATTGACACCCTGTTCATCTTTAGCAATAGAGTAGAAAAGTTTTATCCTGCCGGTCTTTGAAAATTTGTATGTCAATGTAGCATTTGCATCGGAAGAAACAGGCAGTACAGTAAATTCATCCAAACCACCGTTCAGCCAGAAAATAGGTTTCGTAAAGCTCTGTCTTGCACTAAATCTTAATCCCAGTTCAGAGTAAGTGATCGGAATTTGTCCGGATATATCAGCGCTGGCTAATGAAACTCCGATCAGAAAACTCTGAACATCAGGTTCATTTTTTGTTTCCAGATCGAGCACACCAGAAAGCGCATTACCGTATTTTGCTGAGAATCCGCCGCTGGAAAAAAACATTCCTTTTATCGTCTCAGTGTTTATGTTTGAGAACAAACCGCCATAAGCAGATTCATAAGTGAAGGGATGATAAAGCGATGCCTGATCAAGCAAGGTAATTGTTTCATTTGGGTCACCTCCCCGGACATACAATTGTGCGCTCTCAGAAACCTGCGTTACACCCGGTAAAGTTTTTAATGATTGAAAAATATCCGCAGCTCCGCCGGGAGTAGTAATAACATCCATTGATGTCATCACCACCCCGTTATCTTCAGCGGAACCATATGAACTTGCGGTTACAATTACGTCGTCTGTTTCCAGGGCAGTACTAATTAATCTTATCGTGAATAATTTTCCATTCGACGTATCCGTATTAACAGACACCTGATATTTTTCATAACCGATTAAACTTGCGACTAAAAATATTTCTCCTGCCTTAAGTGTAGAAAAATTAAACATTCCCGCTTCATCACTCATTGCACCATCAAACGAATCGAGGAGATAAACATTAACATACGAAAGAGGATTGTCTTCACTGTCAATCACTTTTCCAACAATAGATATTCCTTCCTGGGCAAAATGTAATGAAGAAAACATAATTAACGTTGGTGCTATGAATCTGCCCAGCTTATTTATTATTAAATTTATCATATTCATCTATCCGGTTAACATTAACTCCATTAATTCATTTTATCTTCCAACTCCGGAAGAAGTACGTATTTCACCCAGCTGTAATCAGGTTCAGCATCGAGAGCTTTTTGGTAAGAGTTTAAAGCACTTTCGAACTCTCCGAGACTTTCATAAGCTCTGCCCTGCCATGCACATGCTTCCATATATCCCCAATTAATTTCTTCAGCATTAGCAGACTTCTCTTCAAATTTTTCAATTGAGGTAGAAAAATATTTAAGAGCTTCCGTTCTGCTTCCTCCGTAAAAATCCGGTGTGTTGAATTTTGATATTCCGTTTAACATCAGTACCCGAGGATTATCAGGCGCCAAACCTAAAGCCTGCGATACAAGAGTAACACTTTGTGCACCGTACGTTGGACCTAGAGTAGGATCAAGTGAAACCTGGATTCCATAAACTGTTCCAAGAAGCGCCAAAGATTCAACATCTTTATCATTCTCTTTCAACAATGATTTTAAAATTTCCTGTGCGGATTTAATGAACTCTTTGAACTTTTCTGTTTCTCTTTTCTGCAAATAGTATACTGCCAGATTATAATCGGTTAAAGCCTGGTAGTATTGTACTAACTGATGATGAACATCACTGTTGGATATTCGCTCAAACAATCCCCTCGCCTCCAGGAAGTAGGAATCATCGAACAAAACTTTTCCCTGATTTAACAGTGTTTTACCCTGCTTCAATATTTCATCTGCTGATTGAGAATAACTGACGGAAGCAATAGCAGATATGAATACGATTAGAATAAGTTTTTTCATTGTTATATCCTTTCTATTATAAAAGAACTTTGATTTGTAAAGTGTATATAGAAAAAATTTTATTTCTTAATTAATTTTTCCAATCTATCCACATAGATCTCGAATGCTTTTCTTCCCTTCTGGGTAAGCATATATCTGGATACCGGTTTACGATTTTCAAACGCTTTACTTACTGCAACATAACCTGCCTCCTCAAGTTTTTTCATATGTGTACTCAAATTACCATCGGTTGCATTTATTTTTTCACGAAGAAAAGTGAACTCGGCTTCATCCACAGTTACAAGCACAGCCATGATCGCCAGGCGTATCCGGGAATGAATGATCTCATCCAGTTGTTGATAGTCGAAGTCGGTCATTTATTCTGTAGCCCTTTTTTCGCTCTTAAATTCTTTAAATAAAATAATTCCAGGAATGATTTGAAGGAAGATCATCATCCCAATCATAACCAGAATAACTTCTAAATTTTGCATAAAAAACATTACAATTGCACCAATCCACCAACCGATCGATAAAAACGAGAGCCAGCTTTTACCATAAAGTATACCGCTGAGAAGATAGCCAATCCCCAGCACAATGGAGATTAAGGGACTGATAAAAACACCGTGATAAGCTCCCGATATTGAACCTGCAAAACCCAATATTGTGGCGGAAATACCTACAGCCAACCAGAGTCCGCCAAGTACTTTTCCGGTAAACGTAGAAGTTTTACTTCTTTTTTCACGTCGTATTTCTGTGACAATAGTATAAATCCATCCTATAGCTACCAATGCGGGCCAAAACCAACCGAGTGAAACTGTCCACTTTCCAGCTACTGAAAGATACGTCACCAACAAACCAATAGTTACAAGTATTCCCCAAAAAATGAATCCTTTACCATCATCAATAAGAATCTTCCGACTGTCATTCATTACTTTCTTAATGAATGCCAGTTCCTGTTGTGCATCGATCTCAGTCATTTTTACCTCGTTTATAAAGTACTTTTATTTTCAAAGTTAAAATAACAAATTTCAGCTTAAGTGTCAAATAAAATAATAATTATATTATTGAAAGGTTGAAATTATACGAATAAAGGCGAAATTTCTATTATTTCGATTCATCAATCCA
This sequence comes from Ignavibacteria bacterium, assembly GCA_050114555.1. Classification (GTDB taxonomy): domain Bacteria; phylum Bacteroidota; class Ignavibacteria; order Ignavibacteriales; family Ignavibacteriaceae; genus BMS3ABIN03. Next base: position 707 of record JASFSF010000043.1, on the reverse strand, counting down.
TTTTTTCCATATATCAGATTGATAACCCAATGTGGCTATTTTACTATTTCTTACAATTGGGGTTTTGAACAATAGAGCATCATTTAATAATTCTTCTTCTGGATCAAAGACCATATACTCCATATTTCTCTTTTTAAATTGTTTCCCCTCCTTGTTTAGTAATCCATCAATCGGTATTGATCTTTTGATATTATCCAGTTCCCCTTTCGAAACACCCTTTTCTGATAGATTTCTAAAATGATAAGTAATCCTTCGTTCTTTAAAGAACCTTTCTGCTTTCTGGGTATCCTTGCATTTTTTTGTGCCAAATATCTGGATATTCATATTGAGAGCCTTTTAAAACACCTTTAATATTAAATGATTAAATTTATCTTGACGTTAAATTAAAATCAATTTGAGAAACAAAATGAAAATTCTACTGATTTTAAATTTCATATTCATCACTAGCATTTCATATTCTCAATCACTTCCAATTTTTCTGGATGGTAAAACCGATGACTGGAACGTACCGCTTCCAACTTATACAGATGCGGATGGTGATGGCAATGTATATGACTTCAAATATTTTTCCGTAACAAATGATGAAAACTTTTTGTTCATACGTTTAAAAGTAACTCCAGAGTATAAACTTCTGGAAAGTAATTTATTATCTCTATATATAGATGGCGATAACAATAGCGGTACAGGAGATCCGATAAACGGTATTG
>JASFSF010000042.1:0-11476 GCA_050114555.1 Ignavibacteria bacterium | reverse complement strand
TAACTCATTGCTTACTTCGCTGAAGTTATTTATGAAATTCAATGGGTTTTTGATTTCGTGTGCAATGCCCGCAGTAAGTTCGCCGAGGGATGCCATTTTTTCTGCATGAAGAAGTTGTGCCTGTGTGTTCTTTAATTCGTGATAAGCTCTTTCAATTTCTTTAGCCTGCTCAAGTTCTTTTTCTTTCGCCACTACCCGTTCTTTTTCAATCAGGCGTCTTCGTTGAAAACGATCAACTCCAAATACTACTAACACTAAAACGATTCCATATAATATATAAGCAAAAGTTGTTCTCCAATATGGCGGAAGCACTTCAATATGAATAGATTTTTCTTCATCGCTCCATATCCCATCACCGTTTGCAGCTTTTAACCTGAAAGTATACTCACCGGGGTCAAGATTTGTAAATGATGCGAAATGAAGTTTGCTATAGACCCAATCTTTATTGAATCCATCCAGTTTATAGGCAATTAAATTTCTTTCCGGTCGGGAATAATGAATTGGTGCAAATTGAAAAGAGATATCATTTTGCGAATAGTCTAATGTCAATTCATCTGTATCATTTAGATCTTTTTCTAACGGCGAATTTTCAACATCACTATAAACGGATACATCAGATATTTTCAAATCAGTGAATACTATCGCAGGTTTCGTATGATTAGTTCTTCCGGGAAGAAAATAATTGACTCCGTTATCTCCACCGAAAAATAATTCTCCGTTCTTTGCTTTCCACGATGCAAGAGAAAAGGAGTAACCCTGCAAGCCATCCTTTATATCAATATTAATAAAGGTTTCTTTTTCACCTTCTTCATTTCGGACGAGCGTAGTTAAGCCCGCTGCGCTGCTTATCCATAAATTCCCATAATTATCTTCCTGTATAGCACCAACTAAATTTGTTGGAAGACCATCATCCTCAGTAAAAAATTTTATCTTCTCCGTTTTGGGATCTAATTTTCCCAATCCATTTGGAGAAGAAAACCAAACAATACCCTTGCTGTCTTCTAAAACAGAGTAGACATCATTACTGGTAACAAAATCTGAAACAAATATTGGTTTCTCGCTGAATTTGAACTGAGTAAATTTATTGTTACTTAAATTGTATTTGAATAATCCCTGGTTTGATGTTCCAATCCATAAAATATTTTCATAGGATTTGCTTATGTATATTGAATTAGTAATCTCCACTAACATATTACTGCTGTTTTTTCTATCCTCATCAATTCTTTTTGAAAAATCATCATACTGCTTATCACTGATCCGGACGAGTTGAATTCCATATAATGCGGAATCCTTTGGCGCCAGCACATTAAAATTTTCGTATGAATGTCCAACATCTGATTGAAATTTAAGTTTATACTTCCCCTTTTTTAACAGTAAGGTTTGAGTTGTAATTCTATTCTTCATTCCACCTTCGAAATGAAATGAATCCCAATATTTGTGCATGCCCCAGATTATATTTTTATTAGAATCTTCAAGCCAGCCAAAATCAAACATTTTTTCCAGATCTGATTGTCCTTCACCAACTCCAACAATTAACACTTTGGTGCTGTCAGAAATTTCAAATTCGCTTTCCAATAATTTTTGCTCACCCACTTTAATTATCGAAGCAATTGGCTGAGAAGAATTTACAAGATTTATTATGTCTGTTTGCAATTCTGGTTTTAATTCCCGATTGGCAACAGAGGGTATCTGCTTAATAATATTTTGGTTCGGATAAACAATATCTACTCCACCTCTGTGCGCAACAAATAATCTTCCGGCCTTATCAAATTTTAAGTCGTTAATGAAAAAATCTGTGTATAGTGGGATTAAATTGTGCAGGTAATGCTTAACTGTTCCGTTTAATTGATTAACCTGATCTAATCCGGCATCACTTCCAACCCAGAGGTTGTTGTCTGCATCAATTGTTAAAGAGAAGATATTATTGCTGGAAATGCTGTTTGAGTTTTTCTCGTACCTATAATTTTTATGCTTCCCGGTTTCAATATTTTGCCAAAACACTCCTAATCCTGCAGTTCCTATTGCAACATCATTTCCTTTTTCACTTTTTGCAACAGCATTTACTTTATCCAATGGAGAATTAGTTTTAAAGATTTCCGGTATCTTAAGAATATTCATAGGCTGTTTGTTTGGATCTACTTTGTATAATCCGTCCAGTCTTGTTCCAATCCATATATTGCCAAAACTATCCTGAAATAATGAAAGAATAGCATTAGATTTTATGCTGTTTTTATTATTACTGCCAGTAAAATGAAAAAATTTATTATCAACAGGATTATATCTGTACAATCCATCATCTAATGTTGCCAGCCAAAGGAACCCGGCCTTATCCTTTAGAATGTTTATTAGTCCTCTGGATAAGAAGGGACCAAAGGGAGTTGAAAATATTTCAACTTTTTCTAGTTTTTGATTATCTAGATTGTATATTATTAGTGAATTTTCTCCTCCAATCCATAATCTTTTAAATTCATCTTCATGAAGCACCAATGAATAAGCTATCTTATTTGAACCTAAATTATCATATAATTGGAATTTATCATTAATTTCGTTGTAATTAAATATCCCTGCTCCATAATCAACTGCTAATATTTCCTGACCTGAGTTTTCAATTAGTGATAAAATAAATCCATTACGTATTTCTTCATTATTCAAAATGAACTTTATTCTTTTTGTAGTCATCTTCTCCGGATTAAGTATGTGTACTCCAAATTCATTGGTTCCTATCCAGATTTTATTTTTTTTATCAATGAAGATTTTATATATAATAGGAGCGTTTACATTCTGTTCCCTATCGAATTTTACACTAATAAACTTATCGTTTATTCTATCATACCTTGCCAGCACATTTGTTCCGCCAATCCAAAGATCACCATTATTGTCCTCGCTAATTGTCCTAATCAAATTTCCAGGTAAACTTGTGCTATCCGAGGGATTATTTTTATAAACCTTAAACTCATATCCATCGTACCTGTTTAATCCGTCGTTTGTGCCAAGCCACAGGAAGCCGTATCTATCTTCACAAATACAATTTACTGTTGGATTAGAAAGTCCCTGAGGAATGGAGAAGTTTTCAAATACAAAATTCTCCTGTGCCAAAGTAATTGTTGGGATTGTAAAAAGTGATAGTCTCAGTAATAACTTAACACCATACATTCTACACAGTCCCTTAACAAAGATGTTATTTTTCATAATTGTATTTCAGTTTTAAGGTTTCAAACTAATTATAAATACTGTGCCTTCGCCTTCATTTGTCTCGACTTTCAAATCACCACTGTGCACTTTTGTAATAATATCATAGCTTAACGATAGTCCCAATCCTGTTCCTTCACCGGATGGTTTGGTCGTAAAGAATGGTTGAAAGATTTTATCTATAATGTCTTTGGAAATTCCATAGCCGTTATCGCCAATTCTTATTTCAACTTTTCCATCCATCTTTTTGGTTGAAACTTTTAGAGTCGGTGAAAAATTATCCGCACTATTTCTCTTTTTATCATAGGCTGCGTAACAGGCATTGTTGATAATATTTAGAAATACTCTACTGATATCCTGAGGAACTACATTTATCTTTTCCAATGATTCATCGTAGTTTTTTTCAATCGCTATATTAAATTCTTTATTCTGAGCCCTCATTCCGTGATAAGCAAGATTAACATACTGATCAAGAAGATCATTAATATCGGTCAGTGTTTTTTCACCGGAAGTTCCTCTTGAATGAAGAAGCATCCCCTTTACAATTGAATCGGCGCGCTTACCATGCTGACTGATTTTTTCAAGATTTTGTTTTAAATCTTCGATTAGCTCTGTAACTTCTTCTTCATTTTTATTTTGTAATTCCGTCTTCATTTCTTCAAGCAGCTCGCTACTTACCTCAGAAAAATTATTTACAAAGTTCAAAGGATTTTTTATTTCGTGCGCAATTCCTGCAGTTAGCTCTCCAAGGGAAGCCATTTTTTCAGAATGAACAAGTTGCGCCTGTGCAGCTTTTAATTCATCCAGCGTTATTTCAATTTTGTTTTTTGCATCTTCAAGTTGCTTAAAATCTTCATAACGAGCATAAGCAATCGAGAAAGCTTCAGCTAATGTTTTTACAAGTTCAAGTTTTTCATCTGTAAGAGGTGAAACATCACCAACGTAAAGCATTCCCTGTGTGAAAGGAACAAAATGTAAATTCAGTGATTCCGGTGGTGTCGATGAACCCTGATAGGTTTCAGCATCTTGAACCTGTCCGAGTTCCATCATAGATTTTGTCCATTTGATAAACTGTTCCTTGTTCCAGTGTTCCTTATAAACCTGTGCCTTCCTCCACGATTCAACAGTATTAATAATAAGTTTGGTAGCATCAAAAGATAAATCTAACACTCCAAGAGCTTTGCCATCCGGAGTTGTTAAGTATACGTGAACCTTTTCGTTCTCTTCATTTATAATAAAAACACCGCATCGTATAAACGGCACTTCAAGAGTTTTTAATTCACGCCAGATAATTGGCGTTATACGATTGAGATCTTCTGATGTCCTCATAGATGCAATTTCGGCACGCACACGATCGAGTGCTGCCTGTCTTACTGATTCTATTGCCCGGACTTCAGCTTCCTTTAAATCCATAAAACGTCTGTAAGTAAGACTAAGCACTGAACTAAACCTTCGGAATATTTGTAATTCATCTTCGGACAGCTTATTCTCTGTCCATGCAAAAATGAATCCTTCTTTGAATGGAATGTTATGCCCATATTGTACAGCATCGAGTGGATAATCAGGGTATGCAATTTGAGGTTTTATTATTGAATAATATTTATTGATGTCATCACCACGCAATACAGGAAAATATTCTTTCTGAAGTTTCCAGTTATCAAAGATTCCATCAAGCACAGGATGACCGGTTTGTTTCAGCTTACCTGTAACTTCTTTTATCTCTCCATCTTTTGTCTTTGATGTGGTTGTTAGATATGTTGTGCGAGTCTCCTCATCGATCCTCCCAACGCCGCATCGCCACGGCAAAACATTAAGTGACTTTAATTCTTTAAAGAATAAACTAACAGTCTCGGATAAATCATCTGATGTGTGCATTGACATTGCGCGCGCTCTAACTCTTTCAAGAGCTGCTTCAATCATCGACTCACGTGCCTGTGCTTCAGCATTTTTAAGATCCAAAAATCGGGTATATGTTTGTTCAAATACTCCCGCAAAGCGTTTCAGCATAGGCATATCCGGTTCCTGAAGTTCTTCTGCAGTATGCAGCATAACAAAACCATGTGTGAAAAAGAAGCTGTTAAATATCGCAGGTTCATTACTTATTAATTCTCTGTCAATTGTCTCAGGCTGATATTCAGGTAAATGCATTTTTACTTTGTCTATCATGTAGCTTGTCCACTCCACTCTCTTTTGTCCCTGAACCTTAAAGTAAAAATTCTGTTCATAATTCTTCCAGGCCTGATATAGTCCAATTAAATTTTCCTGCTCATTCAATGGAACAAAATCCGCCCCCGGAACAACTTTACCTTCGCTGCTTGTAAACCAGAGTTTTGCACTTTCTTTTGTTTGATCAATTATACCAATTACACAGCGTTTGGGATTGATTCCAAGTAAAACGAACTGTTCAAAAAGTACACCTGCAGTATCTGCAAGTTCATCACTATGCTGCATTGCCATTGTCCTACTACGCACTCTCTCTAGGGCCATTTCAATCTGGGCTTCCCTTGCCTGTGCTTCTGCTTTACTAATATCCCAAAATCGTGTATAAGCAAAATCGAAAACTTCCATAAATCGCCTGGCGAGAGATAATTCCTCATCTGAAAGTTTTACTTCAGTCATTAATGCCAGATAACCTAATTTGAAAAAAACAAAGTGTGCAAAAAATCCTTTCGGAGTAATTTCAAGTAATTTGGATTTTTCATCATTCGAATAATCATATTGTTCTGCAATGGCTTTTAAGAATTGGTCACGATTTTTCGTTGACATTTCTTCTATTAAATATTTTTTTCTTTCTCCTAATGCGTTATAAAACTTTGGGAACCAGTCGGGCATATATTTTTTCAATATATTCATCGATTTATCAAACGAAGAACTTTCAAACGGCTTAACTATTAGGTTTGATCTTGCACGCCATAGTTCCATTGTATCTTGCTCTTCATCAATTACAACAATTGAACAACCAATTACATCTACACTAAGATTATTGAATTCAGCGAAGAGCCCATCTGTAACTTTTCCAACTTCAATACTTTTATGCATACCAAGCGCGAGCGAACGCACCCTTTCAAGAGCAGCTTCCATTTGTGCTTCTCTTGCCTGTGACTCAGCTTTTTGCAGATCGAGAAAGCGGGTGTAGGTAAGATCAAATACACCGGCAAATCTTTCTAATAATTTTAATGTTTCATCCGGCCGGGGTTCCGGAGTTGCGAGAGACAACAATCCTCTCGGGAAAAATGCATTGTACATCACGCGCCGGTTTTCCTCTTTGCTCTGCTTATTCTTGATTTCATTATAATCTTTAAATTCAGGCATACTATTCCGGAAATCGTTGTACCTTTTTAGCTCCTTACCGGAAATATCAAGCACCAAAGATTTTTGTCGTTTTTTCCAGGCATCGTAAATTTTATTTATTACAACTGGTTCGTTTACCGGAACTCTGAACATCCGATCCATTTGTAATCCCTGGACAGAAAGCCACATCTCAAGTACTTTGTCCTTTTCATTAACAATTACAATTGAAAGCTGATCTGGATTTTCGCCGAGCTCACTAAATTGTTGAAACAGAACCTTAGCAGTTTCAGCAAGTTCATCGCTTTTATGCATAGCCATAGTTCTTGCACGAACTCTTTCTAATGCAAGTTGAATTTGTGTTTCTCTTGCCTGTGCTTCTGCCGAAGCAAGGTCATTATAGCGCTTGTATGCAAAAGTGAAGACATTACTGAACCGGTTTAAGATGGATTTCTCCTCTGCACTTAGCAAACCAAAATTGGAAATTCCAATAGCGCCATTGCCAAACGAGTAAAGATTATAGGTAAGTAAATCAACATCAAGTAATCTAGGATCTTCATCTTCTCCGTTTTTTATCCTCATCGCTTTCAGATCTTCTAATTCTTTACCTTCAAGTACCAATTCAAAAAAATCGTCGGTTGTTGTTGCCATTTTTTTGAATTGTCCTTTTAATGTTGGATCATCGTGATAAGACATTTGTGTGATTGTACCGGACATCTCATGAGAATAGTCATAGTCCGTAAAAGTATCATCGTCTCCATTTTTGATATCAATTATGGCATTTCGAATTTGGGAAAATCCTAGCTCAAGAAGTTGCTCATAAAGAGCTTTTGCTACCTTTAACATCTCTTCCGATTTATTAAGACCAAGAGCTACCATACGGACCTTTTCGAGTGCAAGTTGAATTTGTGATTCTCTTGCTTGCGTTTCTGATTTTTGCAAATCCAGGAAGCGGGTATAGGTTTGTTCTAACACACCTGCAAATCTTTCCAGCAACTGAATAGTTTCAGCCGGTTTCGGCTCGGGGCTGGCAAGCGAGAGAGAACCTTTTGAAAAAAAGGCGTAGTGGATAACACGCCTTTGCTCAGTACTCTGACTGTTTCTATATTCATTGTATTCCTCGTAGTCGGGAAGACTTTTGAAAAAATTATAGTATGCTTGTAATTCGTCTCCGGAAATATCAATCACCATTGATTTTTTCCCCTCTTTCCAGGCAATATATGATTTGTTTAATACTATCGGTTCCTTAATTGGTGCTTTGAATACGTGGTTTACCTGGTTTCCGCCCACTGTTAACCAAAATTCCCATATCTTATTTGTCTCATCTACAATCCCAATAGTAAGCTGTTCAGGATTTTCACCTAACAAACCAAATTGTTCATAAAGCACGTAAGCAGTTTCAGCCAGCTCGTCAGATTTTTGCATTGCCATTGTTCGCGCGCGAACTCTTTCTAATGCTAACTGAATTTCCGCCTCCCTGGCCTGTGCTTCGGCTTGAGCGATATCAGTATACCTTCGGTATGCCAGATCAAAAACATTTCTGAATCGTTTTAGAATATTCAGCTGATCTTCAGTAAACGCTTCAAAGTTTGAGATGCCAATCGAGCCTGTATCAATAGAATAGAAATAATAATAAAGAGCATTAATTTTATTCAGTCTTGGGTCATCCTTTTGCCCACCTTTTTTTCTGAATTGCTTCCAGCCATCCAGTTGTTCTCCATCAATAACAACTTCAACAAAATCATCTTTAGCATTTTTTATATGCTTAAGATAATTCTCTACAACCGGATGTGACTCATAATTTATTTTTGTTATCTCTCCGCCAAGTAGTTCCGAATAATCATAATCCATGAAAAAATTCTTTTCATCATTGAAGATGTGTATGATCGCATTTCTGAGGTTATCGAAACCTAACCTTTTGAATTCCTGAAACGATGTCTCGCAAATGCTGAGTAAATCTTCAGACCTGATCATACTCATCGATCTTGAACGAACTCTTTCCAGAGCAAGTTGAATGTCTGCTTCACGTGCCTGTGCTTCTGCCTGTTTTATATCTTTATATCGCTGGTAAGAAAGTTTAAAAGTATTCCTGAACCTTTTTAGCAATGCAAGTTTCTCTTCACCAATGGGGCTGAAAGTTGAAATGCCAATTGATCCGCTCCCGATTGAATAGAAATAATAATACAATGCTGAGCTGCTATCAATTCTCGGATCATCTTTTTCTCCCCTGCTTTTCCGAAACTCTTTCCATCCTTCCAGATCATTCCCTTCAAAAACTGTTTCAGAAAATGCATCGTCTGCGCTTCTGATTTGCTTTATTTGTTTTGCAATTACAGGATGGATGTTATAAAATAACGGTGTAATGCTTCTGCCTATCTCGTCGGAATAATCATAATTCAGAAAAGTTTTTTTGTCATCGTTATGAATATTTATCATCGCGTTCCTGAGCTCGGTGAAGCCAAGTGATATTAATTCCTTAAATAGCGATTCACTGATGTTTAAAAGATCATCAGATTTATTCATACCCATTGCAACCGCTCTAACTCTTTCAAGCGACGCTTCAATTTCCAGTTCGCGGTTTTTTGTCAAGAGGTCTGCTGTTTTTTCAGCAACTTCCTTTTCCAGTTTTTCGGTTTTTGCCATCTGTTCATCAATATGCCACGTATCCTTTCCCCCTTCTTCATATTCAGGTTTTGACCCATGCCAGTGCACAACGATCCATTTTCCTTCATGGTATTCCAGCACAGTAGAAATACGAAGGAACATATCAAAAGGATTGTTTTCAAGATGCAGTGATATCAGAATTTCATCAACATATAAAGCTGAATATCCATCTTCAGAGATACGGCGATACACCTGTGTTGTATCAAATGTCATCTCGATGTCTTTGCCTTGTTCTCGCTGCTTTTCTATCAATTCGCGGTAGTCTTTTATAGACAGACATTTCTCATCAAGAGTTGTCCCGTAACCCATTATATCTTTATCAACAAATTCTTCTATTCCTTGAAGGGGCAGGTCGTTTAAACTTGTTTGTATAAATCTATCGTATGCTTCTTTAAGTAATTTTTCTTTTGTGTTGTCCATCACTTTACCTTGATGACAATAAATGTCACATCAGCGACCCGGGTATTAAGTAATATTGATTTTGCTTTCATAATTGTTATCCTATTGCTACTTTACCTGCCTGCCAGTCGGGTATGTTTTCTGGTGCAAGTTTTTCCTGATGTTTGTAAAAAATCTTAGCATTTATATATTAATTATTCTTACTTGCTGCACATTTAGATTCCAGAAGTGCTTCCAATACTTCAATTTCATCCATCATATAATTATATAATTCTAACTGCCTCGTATTTACAGATAAATATTCAAGTGCTTCGTTCAATAATCTTGATTTAATTTGATCGGGTAATAGTTCATCATAATTTTTTGGAATGACATCATATACATCCTGTTCCATACCGGTTAAAAATCTGCCTGAAATCATAGATGACTGATTTAAACCATTTGCGAAATTATCTTCGTGAGCAAATAAAATGTTTACGGCGTGTTCGCCATTAACCTTGATAATACTTTTTAGCTCTTCAACCTTATTGAAATAATGGTTGAGAGCTTTAATAATTGATTTGTCACTGATAATATTTAAGTTGGCACCTGACTTTAAATCTTCAAATGCTGAATTATTAGGTTTAAAATCGGAATAGATAGCTGTTGTTGAAAGATGTATTTGATTTCCGATCTCTACCTTTTTAACCTCATTTTTAAGAAGCAACCTCACAGCTTGATTGGAGGCTTTTAAACGAACTTCTGCTAATCCAATCAGGTTATTTATTTGTTCTCTGTCTTGATTAGCATCTTCCAGAAGCCTGCAGTAATATTCATTTTCCAGTTTTCCTCCCTTTTGATTCTCATTCCAGTTATTTATTTGCAGAGCAATTAGAATTCCTATAACTACAAGAATAATCTCCCCAATTGCATAACGTAAATATTTTGCAACTTTGTTTTCGGCGGCAAGTTTTTGTCTGATATTTCTAAAAAATCTTATCATAATCTAGTAATGGGATTTGCTTTCATAACAGATTGAAATTTTTAATATTGAAAATGGAATCAGAAGATAACACGAGGGAATGAATTTAATATTAAAAACAAATAATACAAAGATGCTACCTTACAAAAAGATGAAACTTAGTTAACAGTGTTTATTGTTGCTGGTAAACAGGGTCGCTATTCTTTTTCAAGACAAGTTGCTTAAGTAGAACTATTTAGCTGTTGGTTTAGACTGTTAGTGAGTTATGTTTATGTTGCAGAGATTAAGAATAGATAGAAATATGATGGTTAAATCATATAAAAAAGCCGCAACATTTAATTGCGGCTTCTTTAAATAATGGGTACTAATCACTTAATTTTTATGCAAGACCTTTTCCATCACAGCTTCTTTTGCAATTGGTTTTGTACAGAAGAACCAGTCATGACAGTACATCTCTTCTTTCCCATCCATTCTGTCTTTTGCTGTCCCGCAGGAACCTGCCGTCGGAACTATAACGTCGTCGCCTGGTCTCCAATCTGCTGGAGTTGCAACATTAAACTCATCTGCTGTTTGAAGAGCTACTAAGGCCCTGTAAAGTTCATCAAAATTTCTACCCACACTTAATGGAAAGTAGATTATTGTACGAATGATTCCCTTCGGATCGATAAAGAAAACTGCGCGGACTGCTTTTGTTGTGTCTTCATTCGGCTGTATCATTCCGTAAGTTTTTGCAACATTCATTGATATGTCTTCAATCAAAGGAAAATTCACTTCGACATTCTTCATTCCCTTGTATTCAATTTTTTCCTTTATTGTTCTCAGCCAGGCAATGTGGCTGTATAAACCATCAACCGAAAGCCCGACTAGCTTACAGTTTGCTTCTTCGAATTGTTTTTCCATTGTTGCGAAAGTCATAAACTCGGAAGTACAAACAGGGGTAAAGTCAGCAGGATGACTGAATAGAATAATCCAGTT
>JASFSF010000041.1:0-11669 GCA_050114555.1 Ignavibacteria bacterium | reverse complement strand
TAATTTTTTATTTACTATGATCGAAACAACTCCGCACTTAATGCCCAGGGACACAGGCTGGATAGAAGTGATTGCCGGCTGTATGTTCAGCGGTAAAACAGAAGAACTGATTCGCCGGCTCAGGCGAGCACAGATTGCAAAACAATCAGTTAAAATTTTTAAACCTCTTATCGACGACAGGTATTCTGGGGATTCCATAGTTTCACATAACGAACAATCATTACCATCGGTTCAGATAAAAGATATTAATCAGATTCGTGAATTAATGGGTGATGCGCGGGTTATCGGTATCGACGAAGCACAATTTTTTACATTGGACATTGTCGATTTATGTAATGAACTCGCTAATGAAGGACGACGGGTAATAGTTGCCGGTCTGGACCAGGATTATACGGGAGTACCGTTTGAACCCATGCCGCAATTACTAGCGGTAGCTGAGTTTATAACTAAATCACTTGCAATTTGTGTTGCGTGTGGAAATCCCGCCGATAGAACCCAACGTAAAACCACTTCATCAGAAAGAGTGGTGGTTGGAGCTTCAGATATTTATGAAGCACGCTGCAGACAGTGTCACTATATTCCAAAAGAAGAATAAGGATTAACTATGGATCTCAATTCAATCTTCCGGGGGCTTGTGGGAGTTATCGTCTTAGTTGGTATTGCATTTCTTTTTTCGAATAACAAAAAGAAAGTTAACTGGCGACTTGTAGGAATTGGTTTGAGTCTCCAGTTGGTTTTTGCAATCTTTATTCTTCGAAGTAAAGAGCTTGAAAGCATATTCACGCCGCTGGGCTGGCCTATGGAATTCTTCAGATGGGTAAGCGGATTCTTTGTATTAATATTGAGTTTTACGATGCAAGGTGCCGAATTTATTTTTGGAGATCTGGCAAAGATGCCCGGCTCCGAGGGAAGTACGGGTTCATTTTTTGCATTTCAGGTGCTTCCAACAATTATATTTTTCGCTTGCCTTATGTCGATACTCTATTATGCTGGAATTATGCAGTGGGTCGTTAGAGGAATGGCTTGGATAATGGCTCGTTTTCTAGGTACAAGCGGTGCGGAATCACTTTCCTGTTCTGCAAATATTTTTGTCGGTCAAACCGAAGCACCGCTAATGATAAGACCATATCTTAAGGATATGACCAGAAGTGAAATACTTACCATAATGGTCGGCGGAATGGCCACGATTGCCGGCGGAGTAATGGCTGCGTACATTCAAATATTAGGTACAGCTTACTCAATAAAACATGGTATTCCCCTTGTTGAAGCTCAACAGATATTCGCTACTCAATTACTCGGCGCCAGTATTATGGCCGCACCGGCTGGAATTGTTATATCGAAAATTCTTTTCCCTGAAACCGGGGAACCTGTAACAAAAGGAACAGTAAAAGTTGAGGTTGAAAAGGATGCTGCAAACGTAATTGAAGCTGCTGCAAATGGTGCGGGTTCAGGATTAAAACTTGCACTAAACGTTGGTGCTATGCTACTTGCATTTATAGCATTAATAGGTATGATAAACTGGGGATTGAACTGGATTGGTGATTTAACAGGATTGAATCCCTCACTACAATCATCATTCGGGCAGCCGCTGAGTTTTGAATTAATATTAGGATGGATATTCCAGGTAATTGCATTTAGTATAGGCGTTCCCTGGGAAGATGCACTTAATTTTGGAGCACTTTTCGGAACGAAGATAGTTGTTAACGAATTTGTTGCCTACACAAACTTCGGAGTTCTTCTGGAAGCCGGTAAAATCTTAAATGAGAAAACAGTTATTATGCTTACTTATGCACTTTGCGGATTTGCTAACTTCAGCTCTATAGCTATTCAAATAGGAGGACTTGGCCCGCTGGCACCTTCACGAAAATCAGAGATAGCAGGATTAGGTATAAAAGCAGTTCTTGGCGGTGCTATGGCAACATTAATGACTGCAACTTTAGCAGGTTTACTATTTACTTCTTAGCATTCAACATACATAATTAAATGAAGATCGATTTAGGATTTAAGTATAAAGAACTACTTGATTTTTTAAATAAAGAAAAATCCTTCAAACCTGATTTTGCGGTTGTGCTTGGAAGCGGGCTGGGAGATTTTGCAAATTCTGTCGATGTAAAAAAATCAATTCGAACTGTTGATCTTCCAGGCTATCCGCCATCAACTGTTGAAGGTCACTCAGGTCAGATTATTTTTGCCGAAGCTGAGAATAAGAAACTTCTACTCTTTAAGGGAAGAATTCATTTCTATGAAGGATACAAAATTTATGAGGTTCTGCTTCCCGCTTTCATTGCTTTCAAATTAAAGTGTAAAGGTATGTTACTTACGAATGCAGCAGGAGGTATCAATCGCAATTTTAATCCGGGTGATTTAATGCTGGCAGATTCTTTTAACGGAATGAATATCAAAAAGGAGTTAGCTTCATTTATTAACCTTCCCTCTTATCAAACAAAAAATACATTTCTGGATTTCCCCTCATCGCGATTAAACAATATTGCCAGAAATGCTGCCAAAGAAGAAGGCATTATTTTAAAGGAAGGTACATACTGGTTCTCGAAAGGGCCGAGTTATGAAACACCGGCTGAAGTGGAATCTATGTATAAATTCAATGCAGATGCTATCGGGATGTCAACAGTACACGAAGCAATTTTTGCTGTATCGCTGGGAATGGAAGTTATGTCGATTTCGTGTATTACAAACCTTGCTGCAGGCATATCCCCCACTAAACTTTCTCACGATGAAGTTACAGAAACGGCCAACCTTGTAAAGACGAAATTCGAAAGGCTAGTCCGGAAAATCATCTCCCGGATTTAACTATTTCTAATATTTCCTAATACCTTCTGAAATTGACATTCTTAGGCTATACCAGTAAGTTTGTCAGTTAATTAATTTATAACCTCACACACTTAAAGTTAAAGTATGAAAGAATTCAGATTTCGGATAATACTTGTTTTAGCAGCCATTGTTCTGGCAATATATCTGCTCTATCCAACATACGATGATTATCAAAACACGCAGGATATTAACAAAATTTTAGATACGAAAAGAGAGGAATTTCTGGCATCGAATCCCGATCTTACAACGAGTCAACTCGATAACATGGTGCAGGTTGTTGAAGACAGTATTTTAAGCGCTAATCCTGATATAATAAAGACCCGTGAAAAAAGAGTGAAGCTCGGGCTGGATCTTCAGGGAGGAATGAGAGTTGTCCTAGAGGTAAATACATCTCAGCTGCTTTCAAAACTCGCAAATAATCCCGATGATACTTTCGATGAAATGTTAAAAGAAGCGCAGGATGAAGCTCTTATCTCCGATGAACCTATTGTTGATATTATCGGGCGCAAAATGACCGAGAGGGGTATTCGTTACAGCAGGTATTTTGGGAATATAAGGCAGGACGATAGCGAAATTCTTTCAGGCTTAAAAGAAGATACTGAAGATGCAGTTACACGCGCTGTAGAAATTATCAGAAATAGAATCGACCAATACGGTGTTGCTGAACCGTCAATCCAAAGACAGGGCAGCAGAAGAGTAATTGTGGAGCTTCCCGGAGTTGCAAGAGAAGAAGAAGCAAAACAACTCTTACAGGGAACGGCTCTACTTGAATTTAGGTTAGTGAAAGACCCTGAGTTTACTATACCGGTTATGGAAAAAATTGACGAAGCTTTGGCTAAATCAATAGGTGTTTTAGATTCACTTGAAGTTGAAGATGAAACTACTACTCCTGATACATCGACGATTGCAGGTGATACAAGTACAGTTTCAGATGATGAACTTTCACAAGAACTCACAGAAGAGGAATTCAAACAGCAGCATCCGTTTTTTGCAATTGCATTGATAGATCCCCAGAGTGGAAGCGCCGATGCTTATGTAAAAAATGACGATAGACATAAACTTACATTAATGCTAAGTCGTCCAGAAGTTCAGAAAGTTATTCCAAACAATGTAGAATTTATATTCGATGCAAAACCGATTGGCCAACAAAACGGACAAGATGTTTACAGAATGTACTTAGTTAATAAAGAACCTGAATTAACAGGCGGAGTTATTACAGATGCAAATGCGAATATCGATCCGAACACGTCTTCACCAATCGTTAATATGAGCATGAACAGCGAGGGTGCTACAGACTGGGCAAGAATTACCGGTGCTAATATTGACAAAAGAGTGGCAATCATGCTTGATGGGGTTGTATTTTCTGCTCCTGTAGTAAATCAAAAGATAACTGGGGGTCGTTCACAAATTTCAGGTATGGCAAATATGGACGAAGCCAAACTTTTGGAAATAGTTCTGAAAGCCGGTGCGTTACCTGCTCCCGTAGATATAATTGAAGAACGGACTGTTGGGCCTTCTCTTGGGGAAGATTCTATCACCAAAGGATTTAGATCAGTTGTGTTAGGATACGTTCTCGTAGGTTTATTCATGATATTTTATTACTTAAGAGCTGGCACTATTTCCGCAGCAGCGCTGGTGTTTTCTATTTTGTTTATACTAGGAGTTTTAGCGGGGTTTAAAGCTACGCTAACGCTGCCGGGTATTGCTGGAATTATATTAACAATCGGTATGGCGGTGGATGCCAACGTGCTGATTTTTGAAAGAATAAGGGAAGAGATGGGAACCGGTAAAACCATTAAAGCTTCCATCGACAGCGGTTTTGCAAGAGCTTACTCTGCAATTATAGATTCAAATATAACCACATTTTTTATCGGTATAATTCTTTATCAATTCGGAACAGGACCTATACAGGGATTTGCTTTAACATTAATGATTGGTATTGCGGCCAGTTTATTCAGCGCATTAGTTCTAACACGCCTGGTAATGGATATAATGACTGTCAAAGGTGTTAAAGTTTCTGTCGGATAATTTAATCACGCTTAAGGAGCAATTTTAGAAAATGAGAATACTTGAGAATTTGAACTATGATTTTTTAAGCAAAAGGAAAATCGCATATATACTTTCAGTCGTAATATTTCTGATTGGTATTATTAGTGTATTTACAAGAGGATTGCAGTTCGGAATAGACTTTAAGGGTGGAACCGAAATTGTTTTACAGTTTGAACAAGCAGTAGAAGTCGCCCAGATCAGATCTTATGTTCAAAACATCGGGCTTGGTGATATTGAGGTTAAAACCTTCGGTGATGAAACAGGTATAATGATCCGCAGTGAAGAACAGATCATTCCGGCACAATTATTCCCACGTGTTGTTGCAAATATTGAAGCACAAATTGAAAAAGATTTTCCTGGTATTAACAAACAACTGGTTGACTCATCAATTTCAAGTGTTACTTACAGATTTGATGATGCAGATATTACAAACGAGGTAATCGATAACCTCTTTGAAGCTGGATTTCAATCCGGCAGTTTTTCCGAAGAACCGGACAATAATCAGATGGTTGTTCGCGTTAGCATAAGCGACTGGATAAAAGAAAATCTTGCACAGAATATTCAGGACAATCATTTCGAACTATTAAAAGAGGATATTGTTGGACCAAAGATCGGAGAGGAATTAAAAACTGATGCAGTATTTGCAATCTTTTTTGCGTTAATTGCAATTCTTATTTACCTGGGATTCCGATTTAAGTTTTTATTTGCTGCCGGTGCAGTGGCTGCATTGTTTCACGATGTTCTAATAACGATCGGGATGTTCGCAATGCTGTATGGTTTGATTCCGGGCTTAAACCTTGATATAGATTTAACAGCTGTTGCAGCATTCTTAACTCTTATAGGATATTCAATTAACGACACAGTGGTAAACTTCGATAGGATAAGGGAAAATTTAAAGATTCATAAAACACGTTCGATCTATGATATCATCAACCAGAGCATCAGCCAGACCATGAGTCGTACTTTGTTAACAAGCGGTACAACATTATTAGCTGTTTTGGTATTACTGTTATTTGGTGGAGAAGTGCTTAAAGTTTTTGCATTTACTTTGTTCTTTGGTACTATCATAGGAACATACTCATCCATATTTGTTGCAAGCGCACTTATATTTGAATATACGAATAAGTATAAAAAGAAATTGGAATTTTAAAACCGGTCTGAAGGCCAGTTGCTTAGACAAGTAAAAATTAATAAGTTTGTACTCGTCAATTTAAAAAACTGAATATTATTAATGCTGGTGTAGCTTCCGCCTTTGCTAAAGCTATGGCGGACAGGCAGTTGGTAGATTTACCTGCCGGAACTAACCGAAGTTTTTTCGATCGAAGGCAGGACAGTTATTTTGAAATTAATAATAACAATGCTGGTGTAGCTCAGTTGGTAGAGCAGCTGATTTGTAATCAGCCGGTCGGCGGTTCGAGTCCGTTCGCCAGCTCTTAAAAAGCCCGAATATTGATTGTATTTGGGCTTTTCTTATTTTAGCTGAATTTGGAATCCCACTGATTGTGTACCGACTATGTACCGACTTTTGTACCGATAATTCTCGGAACAATCCTTTGGTAAAGTGATTAAATATTAGTTGATTCGTAAACATTACAAACAAAGATAGATTAATTAAAATAATTTATCCAATCCTCTCGGATCGTATTGTTCAAATTTTTTCCCGCAGATTTTGCACTGCTGCACCCTTGCTATAACAATATTATGCAAGCTGTTTACTGAGTGTGTCTCCTCGATAACCTTTAGATTCTGCTTGCAGTTGTGTTGAACTGGACTCAGCTGCAAACACTCTTGAAAATTTTTTACTTCCATCATATCGCTTTTCCTTTCTTTTAATTGGACATACTGCCCCTGCGAAAAACATTTTTTGCCCTGTAAACAACAAAATTTTGTTTTACTGAAAGAAGTAAAGGCGAAAAGGAATGCCGATAGCGGAGCGCTTGGTATTCGGTTTTTGCCTTTACCAGGTAAAGAAATAATGAGAATGCAAGACAAATGAAAAGGTTAAGTTGGAACTGCCCAATTGCAAATTATATTAAAAAGGGCAAAAAAGATTTCCCTAAAAGAGAAAAAATGGCTGCGGAATGAACATCAAAAGCGAATGCTTTTTTAGAGAATGGAGCAGCTATTTTACCAGAATAAAAAAATGAGCCTGCGAGAGAGCTACAAAAGGCGAAACCTTATGGCTAAAACAAGCAGGTTTATTTTTAGAACTTCTTTTTAATGAAACCGTTTGAATCATAGTAGATTTGACCAGTAGCGAGACCGGTTGAATCTGAGGGAAGATTTTCAAACTTAATAACATCACCATCTGCTTTTAAATCATCACTAATATTTAATTTACCGTTAATGTTGGTTGAATCTGCATCAATATTTACTTTTCTATAATCATCCAATACAGATATTAGAGTACCATACTGGAGATTAGAAGCATCACCTATAAGCAAATGACCGAAACAATCTATTAAAAGTGAATCGGCAGTATATAAACGAATTAATTGCTGCCAATCAGATACAAATATGGTTGTACCTGCATTCTGATAATCTATATCGCCTAATGTAACTGAGGTATGATTTGGATTTAATTCAAAAATCGGAACTTCATCAATATTAAGAAACTGTATAGGAGAATAGGTTTCATCAGAAATATATACATCATTTAGAAAAGTTGATTGACCTGTAACATTGAATGAACCGACAACATTTAAATTGCCTTTAGTAATTGATACATTACCATAAGGCCAGATTGCATTACCACCACTTACCCACCATTGAGCGTGGGAAAGAGATGAGAATGCAATTATGATAAAGAAAAAGAAAGTTCTGAAAATCATTTTAACCCCCGTCATTAAATTAAACCAGTTTTATTCTTATAAGTTCATCTGCACCTGTTGCCGCATCCAATGCATAACCATTAGCCTCACCGGAAGAGAATGTAATTGCTTTCCCATTTGCATCAGATTGGATTTTATCTTCCACCGATACTGCAGCGCCAGATAATACCAAGGCAATACCAATAGAAGTTAATGGTGCCTGTTCACCTGAATCAGTTTCTGCATTGGAAACGCCAAGTGTTTTTTTACCATTGCCACAAACATTACCATCGAATCCAACAAAAAGATTTTTTGATAGATTTGCAACTGCTTCTATTGATGTGATTAATACTGGTTGTTCGGTTTTCATTTTTTACCCCGTTTGGTTTTAGTTTTCTTATTAGAATTAGTTTGAGACCCTTCGACAACCTGCCTAGCGGACAGGCGAGGCTCAGGGTGACTCTTCGAGTCAGATTCCGCATCAAGTGCGGAATGACCGGCGTTTAGAGGAATGAGATATTCTTCTATTCCTTTTGTTTGCTCTTTAGTCAATTCAATTACACTACCTTCTGAATGAAGTTTATTTTCTATTAATAAATCCGATTTATCTATTCTATATTTCATTTTACACCTTAAGCATTTGTGTCGTTAATTAAATAGCCTGCATCGGCACCAACAACCTTTGGAACAAATAAATCCGTATTTCGGATTATCTCTACTTTTCCCCCTTCAGTATAGGAATCGACAACAGGATTGTTTTTCTTCCTTAATGTGTAAGCAAATGCAGGCTGGTAATATGATCTTGAAACGCCTTCTACAGCTGACGGCACAAATGCAACAACAACATTATCGGACCAAATATCATTAAATGAACCTGAATCATCCGCATAAACTGCGTCAGCAACATATAATTCTGAAAAGTCTAAAAGCTGACGTAATAATTCAGGAGTAATTACAGCACTCTGAGTATATTTAATCCTGTCCAATACTGCCGGATGCTCTTTTAATGCACTATAGGCTGAAGCACCAATGACACATACATTTGGTCGCTTTGCTATCTTACCACGGACAGCTTCCTTAGCTGTTTCAAAAACTGTAAAAGGATTGCTTGCAGTGTTAGTGAATTTGTCTGCTGCGGATAAAGTTACTTTATTACCTGCCGGATAAGTTGACAAATCCTGTACTAAATCAGCAGCGAGCTTTTCCAACCGTAGGGAGATACCATCTGTAACAACAGTAGTGGCGTGAAGGCGTGAAGGAAGAATATCTTCATCCATTTCGCGGTAATCAATTGGATATTCAAGATCGTGTTCCATCAGCACATAATCGATTTCATTTCTATTTTCAGGATTAACCCTGTTAGATTTAGCACGTATTGCTCTTTCAGTATTATAAATCCTGAAAGCTTCTTTAGTGAATTCAGGTATCTTGCCACCTTCCTTTGATACTGAAACGATAGGAAAAAGTTTTATTGCCACGTGAGATGCGTTAGTAAAGCCACGAGCAATACTGGTAAGAACCTGATCAACAACTCTTTTCTTCTTTAGAGTACTCATTTACATTCCCCATTATTAGAATTAATTATTTATCAATTTAGTAACTGCGCTTAAATAAGATATATTATCCTTCTTCATAAGGGTAAGCGCTTTTTTATGTAATTGTTTAGATTCATTGTCTACTTCCAGTCCTGCAAATGAATCATCTTTTATTTCCAAGTCATCATCCGGTTTTTCAGCAAAGTTTTCATAATAAATTATTTTTGGAAAAGCATTAACAAGAGAAACCAGAAGTTTGTTTACTTCGTCCTGGAATTTTGCAGGTGAAAAATCATCAGAGAAATTCTGTAACTGCATAAAGTTTGAGACTTCAATTACTTTATCTTTGATTGCAGGTGTAAGAGTGCCTTCTGAAACTTTGTCTTCGAGCAAATCTTCAAAATCGCTGTTGGATATTTTTGCCTGAAGAGAGTTTAGCTGAGAATTTATTTTATCAATGGATGCTTTTGTTGAATTTAGTTCTGATTCAGAGAAATTATTTTGAAGAGATGAAACAGTTTCTTTAAGCTGAATTATTTCCTGAGAGAGTTCAGAGATCTTTTCGTTATTTACTTTTGATTTATCTTCCACATCATCTTTTTTGTCAACAGATTTATCATCAAAATCAAATTCATAAACAACCGAAGAAGGTGAACTAAACTGAATATCCGCCAAACCTTTAACGGAAGGTTTAGCTGCACCAAGAAAACCTACGTGGCGAAGTTTACCTTCAGGTGTAAGTGAGATGCTTCTTTTTTTATACCTTCCTTCCTTTAACGCTGCAAGAAAATCAGGATGGAGTTTATCATCTGGTGCTTCTGCAAAAAGGCTACCATCTTCTGAGACTGAGAGAGAGCTAATCCAACCGAATGCAGGATCGTTATCCTGAGGATGGCCGATTACGATTGGCGCTTCATCTTCCTTTGGATTATAAGACTCTGCAATAAAATTTAATTCATCAAGAGTGTAATCTTTAGAAACCCCTTTATCGCTGGTATGAGAACCAGTCTTAAATATTTCAAATTTCATTAGCTATTCCCCTTTTAGTTAATAAAATAAGGTTGAACAATATAAATATCTTACTATATAAGGTAATATATAAATATTACTTTATTTTGTCAAGTATATTTGGTATATTAATTAATATATTTAGGTAAAAGCACATATTTAGTTAATAAAATAAGGGGAAATGCTCAATGGGGGCAAAAAAAGACATTTCGATTGAAAAGCAGGTTGAGAAGCTCGCCTCTTACGGACTCACAAATAAAGAAATTGCTGAAGCCCTGGGATATGATGACAGCACCCTGAAAAGAAAATTTGAGAATTTTCTGACAAAAGGGAGGGCTAATCTTAAACAGAGGTTAAAGAAGAAACAGATACAGGTAGCTATGAGCGGAAATGTATCGATGCTTATATGGCTGGGCAAACAGTATTTAGACCAGAGTGAGAAAGTGGTGGAGACCGGAGATTATCAGATAGTAGTAAAACGAAAGAAGTTAGACGTAAGAAGAAAGAAGCCCACCTACGCTAAAACTTCGGTGGACGGGTAAAAAAATGAAAGAATTGGAACTTGAAATATCATATCATCCTAACCAGGAGAGTATTTTATTTAACAGCAATGCAAGATTTAAGGTAATTGCTAAAGGGAGAAGGTTTGGACTGACTAAAGGATTTGCGAATTATATAATTGAAACAATGCTGGATGGTGTTTCACCTATTTTGTGGGTAGATACGGTTTACGGAAATATTGAAAGATATGTTGAGAGATATTTTGTACCTGTATTAAAAGGGTTGCCTAAAAATTTATGGAAGTATAGAACGAACAGAAATGACTTAAAGATAGGAAATTCTGTTTGTGATTTTAGGAGTGCTGATAACCCGGAAAATATTGAAGGATTTGGTTATGCAATTATAGTAATAAATGAAGCGGGAATAGTTCTGAAAAACAGAAACCTGTGGAGTGAATCTATTCTTCCGATGATACTTGACCAGAAAGCTAAAGTATTGATTGGAGGAACGCCGAAAGGTAAGACGGTTAAGAGGACGAAGGAGAAGCACCTTTTCTATGAATTGTATCAGAAAGGAGATCCTTCGACTATGCCTGCTAAAGCAGGCAAGCTCAGGACGAAAAAATCTGAATGGCAAGCATTCAATTTTTCCGCTTATGATAATCCATTGCTGGACCCAAAGGAGATTGACGAACTAGCAAAAGAAATTTCACCTGCATTAAGAGACCAGGAGATTTACGGGAAATTTGTTGATGCTGAGACTGCAGGGATAATTAAGAATGAATGGTGGAAATACTACGCTGATGAAAATGAAATTTACAGACAGAGAGTGCTTAAAAAGGTGCAAAGCTGGGACACAGCGTTTAAGAAGAACCAGGAGAATGATTATTCTGTCTGCACTACGTGGGTAATTGGATTAAATGCTTATTACCTAATTG
>JASFSF010000040.1:0-11792 GCA_050114555.1 Ignavibacteria bacterium | reverse complement strand
AAAATAGTTGATAATAGAATAAGCCATAATGTTTAAGTCTGTCCAAACCCAAATATTTTAAATCCAATTCATATAAGTAATAGGAATAACTGAATTACATCGGATAAAATATTTCATTTAAAATGAATAATCTATATTTTCACAAGTGATGATAATTAAAAAGTAAGGAGGGAGATGATGTCTGTTAAACCTATGACAAAAAAAGAGATAATTAGTCACCTCGCAAAAAAAGCAGGAACTACAAAGAAGACAGCTAAAATTTTCCTGGAAGAGTTAGTTAGCTTAGCCTATAAAGAAGCCAAGAAAGATTTCTTCATACCTAAACTCGGGAAGTTAACCGCTGCAAGCAGAAAGAAAAGAATAGGACGAAATCCCTCTACCGGTGAACCGATGATTATTCCCGCAAAGAAATTTTTGAAATTCACCGTGTCAAAACATGCGCAGGATGCCGTATATCCACCTAAAAAATAAATCACATTTTTTTGATTTTTGTTCCAAGCCGTGTCAAACCCGACTTTTATATTTTAATTTAACCGTAATGTGCCTAATGGACCGGATAAATAAAATTATTTACGGCTTGCACAATTAATTGTAAATTGCTTTCAAGTTTATTCTATTCTCCTTAACTATTTTAGAATTCAATACAACTGTAAAATATCTCTATAAAACAATCAAGGTATCATGAAAAAGTTTCTAATTATAATTTCGTCCATGATTTTATTTCATGCCTGCGATAACAAAAATAATTCATCAATTACTGAGTTAGAATTTAAAATGAATAACATTGCCGAAGACTATGTAAAACTGGTTCTTAAAGTTGGAACGTATAAAAATGATTATGTTGATGCCTACTGCGGTCCCGAAGAGTTGAAGCCAAAAATCACAAATGAAGTGATAGATTCAATAATTGTTAATTCGCTGAACGCAAAGGTAGACGATTTGCTGGATAAAATGGATGCATTAGAGAATTACCAGGCAACTGAGCTTGAGAAAATGAGATTCAGGTGTCTATATAAACAGTTGCTCTCTGTTAAAAGTATGATATTTATAGTCTCGGGTGGATCGTTCCCATTCGATCTTGAAGCAAAAAGACTCTACGATGCGGATGTTCCTCACTATGATAAGGAACACTTCCGGCAAATACTGAATGAACTGGATAAATTGGTTCCGGGAAATGGCAGGCTATCAATCAGAATAAACGAATTCTTCGAACAATTTTACATACCAAAAGAGAAGCTCGATACTGTTTTTTCTGCTGCCATTGATGAATGCAGGCGAAGATCATTACAGAACGTCAACCTGCCTGATAATGAAAATTTTATAGTGGAATATGTAACAAGGAAACCGTGGGGAGCGTATAACTGGTACAAGGGAAACAGTTATAGTGTTATCCAGGTAAATACCGATCTGCCTGTTAAAATTGATAGAGCAATCGACCTGGCAGCGCACGAAGGATATCCCGGTCATCATGTTTTCAATACGCTTCTGGAAAATAAATTTGTTAAAGAGTACGGCTGGATAGAATTTACAGTCTATCCTCTTCATTCTCCTCTTTCATTAATCGCTGAAGGAACAGCAAATTATGGAATAGACGTTATTTTTCCCGGAAACGAAAGAATAAAATTTGAACGAGAAGTTCTGTTCCCGCTTGCTGCATTGAATCCCGACAATGTTGAACTATATTACCGCATACTGGAATTGATGAAAGATCTTAATTATGCTGGTAACGAGGCTGCAAGAAATTACATCGATGGAAACTGGACAAAGGATGAAGCGATTGAATTTATGGAAGAATACCAGCTGTTCTCCAGGGAAAAGGCTGAAAAAAGATTAGCCTTTATCGAGCAATACAGAAGTTATGTTATCAATTATAATCTTGGCGAAGATATGGTGCGAGATTATGTCGAGCGCAACGGCGGAATACCCGAATATCCCGGAAGAAGGTGGGAAGTTTTTAAAGAGCTTCTCCTACATCCCCAAACACCATCTGGACTAAAATAATTTTCACTTGATTTAGGTTACTTCAATTAAGCAATAATACAGCGCCTGGATATAACGACAATCAATTCAGAGTTAGTCTGAGGACAGTTACAAGCTGATCAAACGCTTTTTTTGTCGGAAAAATTTCAACGAATATTTCTTCAAGTAATTTTTTATCAATAATTTCAAAATCTTTTTTAATTGGAGTTATACACACACCCCCTATATCAATTGCAGCCGGACTAAAAAGAATTCTGTTTTCCTCATCAAGAAAATAATGTGTTGGTCTATGCTTTGCTCTTAAAAATACCAGCACCTTCCAACCAATATCTTCATCAAATACAGAAACAACATTCATCAACGGTTCTTCTTTAAGATTAAAAACACTTTCACACTCCTTATAAATTTTTTCGACAGTCTTATAAAGGATATTTATATCATTGGTCTCCAAAATGAAAAACTTTCGCAAGCTGTCATCCACGGAGGAAATTTTTATATGATTATCACTAAATATCGTTTTACCATAAAACTGAATTATTGAGTTCAGATCGTTTTCAATCGGCATAAACTGTTTTGTGCCAGCTTGAAAATGCAAATGATCCGGTGCAGACGCACCACATTTGGGTCCGTTATAAATTAAGGAATACCTCTTCCCCAGCCTTTCAACAATTTCGACAAAATCCAAAAATGTCGACAAAATCTCCTGTGGCTTGTGTTCTGCTGAAACAATTGTAAAATGTTCCGGGAAAACCGGATGGGGATTACAAAAAAGAATATAATCCTTAAAAATCTTAAATCCCTTCTGTGGAGGTGGTAGATTTTTATCGCATAAAAAACATTTTCTGTTAAGAACAGAATTCTCATCAACTTCGGCCGATGTGGATTTTATACGTCCCGGATTAAACTGAAGTTCAATACTGAATTTATTAAATGGGATGGTTCTTGTTTTAACAAATTTTAAATTATCATAATTTTCATTCAGTTCACGCCACACTGCTCTCTGCTGTTCTAATAACAATCCTGCTGCATCTGCATAATTATGATTTGCTAACAATGCTTGAATCGATTCGGTTAGTATTAATCGGTTGCTATTATTCAATCTAATTTTTTTTAAGTTTATTTAATTTCTGTCTTTCAATAATTTCGTTGGTTCGCACGCGATCTTTATAAGTATTATTCTGATTTTCTTGTTCGATTGAAAGATTAGAATCGGTGTTACCTTCCCAACGCCGGCACAGGTATATCGATTCGTAAATTCTGCCGATTTTATATTTTCGCGAGATTTCAAGCGCTGTCTTATAATCTTCCCCATAACTCACGTTCGGAAATTTTATTTGCCTGATTATAGGAGTGAAAAAAGCTCTTGGTGCGCCAAGCCCGTTTATACGAAGTGCATTATTATGTCCGTTAGTATCGGTCCACTCCCTGTGATCTATTAGCCCCGGCGGAATGATTTTCATTTCAATGTCCGTCAACTCATAACTTCCGATAATCATTGCGTAATTTTCTTTATAAAACTTATCAACAACCTTTTGCAATGTTGATTCATCTTTGTAAACATCATCACTATCAAGTTGTACTGCGAATCTACCGCAACGGGAATCGGATATTGCCAAATTCCAGCAACCGCCAATTTCAAGATCCTTCTCATCAGGAATTATATGTATAATTCTATCATCTTTTTTTGCTGCTGCAGACAATAAATCTGTTGTTCCATCATCTGATTTATTATCTACTATAATAATATTAAATGAAAAGTTTGTCTTTTGATTTAGAGCAGACCCCACGGCATCCATTATTGTCAGGTGTCTGTTTTTAACCGGAATTATTACCGATGCTTCATAAATAAAATTTTCTTCAGATAGTTCGACCTCCATATCAGGCGGATCAAGGAATGCTCCAATTTGTTTCAAATGATTAGTGACAGCACTTTCCATCTCGATTTGAACTTCCCTGTTTTTCGGATCTACGTAATCAAATTGTTTTTCACTCAAACCTTCTTCATTTTTTTTGTATACCGTATAAAGACATTCCGGAATTCTTATTAGCGAATAATTTTCCGAAATAGACAGGCGTAAGGAATACAATCCTGCATAGTTATAATCTTCTTTCCTATTAACAAATTTTTCTGTTGTTTCTTTTTTTATCAATAAAACATCACCGAAATCGAAATCATCCCTTATACTGCCTAATTGATAATCAATTAACGGATGCTCGGATTTGCTATCTTTTTCAAATTCATAAAAATCCGAATAGACAATTCCTGCTTCTTTATCCTGCGCGGCATTTAAGAATTCTTTTTCAAATTTTTCACTAATTCTAATTTCATCCTTCCCAGTTACCAGAAGCAGATACTCGGTTCTACACCTATCAATTAATTTTCTAAATAATTCGCTACTTCTTAACGATTTAGAAACGATGATTTTACAATTTTCTTCCTTCTCATTGCTTTTTTCATTGCTGACTAAATATACTTCACTTGCAATTTTGGTTTCTCGTAAATGCTTGTAAGTCTCCAGTGCAGGTTCATAAAAGTCTGCTATAATAAAAGCTGTGATATCTTTATCAGGCATGAAAAACTAAATTGTTATTAATTATCAAATCTAATTATCCAGAAAGGATTTATATATTTCAATTAATCTATCAAATTGATTTTCCGAGTTAAATAGAAGTAATGCTCTTTCTCTGGCAGCATTTCCTAATTTTACTCTTATTTCTTTTGAACAGATTAAAGTTTCTATTTTATCAATCATATCATTAACATTATTTTTTTCAAACAGGAGTCCTGTTTCATTATCAGTTGCAATATCAAGAACTCCATCTGATTTAGTACACACGCAAGGTTTGCCCATTGCCATAGCTTCAACGAGTGCCATCCCAAATGCTTCCGCCATAGATGGAAATATGAAAATATCCATAGCTGCAAGTATATCAGGAATATCATGCCTGAATCCGGGAAATATTATATTCTTCAAATCATATTTATTTGCAAGCTCTTTGATGTCATGTGCATATTCATCTTCCCCTTTACTTGCCTCTCCAATGGATAGAAATTTTAAATTGTTATATTTTTTCGAAAGTACTCTCGCCGCCTCTATAAACAATTCATGTCCTTTGCCCGGACTGTATCTTGCAATCATTCCCAGCAGCATTTCATTATCTTCTATTTCAAATTTATTCCGGACTTTCTTTGGGTCGACAGTTAATGGATTAAATTTTTTAGCATCAGCTCCGCTGAAATGTAAAACTATCTTATTTTCGGAAAGAGATGTGGTTTCGATTAGATTTTGTTTAATAACATTACTAATGGCAAGAGCACAGTTTACCCTGTTATATAACCAATTATGAATTTTATCCTGTTTATTTATAAAGGATCCTATATGTTTTGTAAAAATTAGTACAGTATCAAATCTGCCCATTTTTAACGCCGGCACCAGTAGCCATAAATCCTTAGATGCATGGGTATGGATAAGATCATATTTACCTTGCCTGAATATTGAAATTAGTTTCAATACTAAAAGCGGATGTACGTAACCACTTGCTTTTACCGGGTAGATGATAATCCCCAGGTTATTTGCCTCCATATGAATTCTGCTGCCGGAAACACATAGTAATTCGACATTAATACTTTTTGCTTTTAGCTGTTTAATGGAATTGATTGTAACCATCTCCATCCCGCCCCAGCTATTAGATAAACAAGAATATAATATTTTCATTATTACTAATAGATTTTCTTTAGATCGGTACCGGAAAAATAATGCTGTAATATTTCATCAAACTCATAACCTTTTTCTGCCATCACTGCAGCGCCAACCTGACACAGCCCAACACCATGTCCCCAGCCGCTGCCGCGCAAAATAAATCTTTCAGGAATCCTGGAGTCTTTCATTATTTTATCAAAAACAATTGCAGAACTATAGAGATGCCTGGTTGAAAGCACACGTCTAATTTCAAGTTCCTTTCCGATGGTCAATGATTTTTTTGTGCCCACAATTTTCAATTTAATTAATCTTGCTGATGCTCCTCTTTCGACCGGAACCAGATCTTTAATTTTACCAAAATCAATATTGGTTTTTTCTCTAATTATTTTAGCAATTTCAGTTTGACTATAAGTAATCCTCCATCTGAAGAAATTGGTTGTTTCCTGGTCATAATCAATTAATATTTGCGATAAGATATTTTTATCAACTGTATTACAATAAGAAGAAGGATTGCCCGTTATCCATTTACGTGCATTTGTTTCATCTGAAAAATCCAGATTGTAATTCTCCGGAACATATTTATAATCAATGATGGATTCCAGATACGGATATTTTACAGGTTCCCAAACATTCTCAAATCCTTCGGTTATGCCACCGCACGATTTTGAATAACGGGTATCGCAAACATTATTGTTATGTAACAAAACAATTCCCCTCGTTTCAAGTACTGCCTGGCGGACGTTTTCTGTGGTGACTTTTGTAATACCCTGAAATCGTTGACAATGATCATCAGCACACACATCGAATTCTTCATGTTGTTTTCTGTCATACCATTTTATTATTTCATATTCACTTTGAACGAATTGTGCAGATTCGCTTTCTGTTTTCCTGGGATCTATTCTCTCAAGCTGTGCAATCAACCAGCTTCTGGATACAATGGCCTGTGCTTTTAGCGACTGCAGCGAACATTTGGCACTCATTTCGGATGAGATAACAGATTCAATATAATTTTCAAGAGGAATATTATTGATAGCAATTAATTTATCCCCCTTACGTATTACTTTTAATGAGTGATTAAATCTCTGTATCTCCTTTCGCTGCCAGTGGAAATCAATTCCTATAATAACATCCCTTATTAAAAATGATTCGGAAAACGGATCTGCCGGAATGAAAATCATTTCATCGGGATTAGTAAAGTTCTGGTTATTATAGGTGCAAACAATATTCTCCCCTTTGGTTTTTAATGAAATTATACCGCTAATATCCTGTTTAATGCCAGGCACTTTAAAGCTGCCATATAATTCGCATACTATTTTAGTATCCGTTAATATGCCAACGCTTATAACCGGTTCTTCCGTAAGAACTATAATTCCTTTTGCCAATTATTTAAAATATAATAATATAAGATTACAGAAATCATCATAAATATAACAAAATCGAATAACTATCTTTTTCGTTCTTTATCTTTATGGAATCTTAAATTGTTTCTGGTTAATTTCAGCATCATTAATTCCGATTTCATAATCATTTATAAGATTATTGATCGATGCTCAGCAGAATGACTGAGTACGACTAAAAATGATGATTACAATTTCAGCAATGAATTCGCCCATTAGTCACAAAAATTAAATAACGCTACTCATTACTTTATCAAATTTTATTATGTGTGGTACAGAGAAAACTTAATGGATAACAAAATAATTATAATCTATGTACTTGTCTTTGCTTCTGTATTAATACTTTTCAGAACCATTGGACTAATATCATTTAACAACAACGAGTTATTGGGATATGTCCTGGTCATATATGGTTTAAGTCTTTATTATTCTTCTTTCTTAATTAAAAAGAAGATTGCTCTGTACTTTGGATCAAGTTTGTTTTTGCTGGGTGTGATTTTTCTTTTGATTGGAAGTTTTGATCTTCAGCAGAAAGAGCAACTACTTATTCCTGCTTTCCTCTTTGTTAATGCAATCAGTTCATTGATGTTATTTCTATTCGATAAATCTATAAATACAGCAATGTATGCTACCGTGATATTATTTGCTGCGGGAATCGGAACATTTGCGCTTGTTAGCCCCCATGGAATTAAAAATTTCATCAATAATATAATTTCATTCTCGGAAGTTTACTGGCCGGTAATAATTATTCTAACTGCTGTTATCGTACTTGTAAACAGGGAAGTTAAGTAAAGAATAATTGTAATCTATTCTCCCCGGATACAGAAAACAATTCTTAAATGTTCAGATAAATATTTTCAATTGCATTCGATGAGTGCAACTGCTCTTTCAGTTTTTCAATTTCATCCTTATTATTTTGAATATCGGATGATAAACTGAAATAGATTAGAATGATTAATATTATTGCAATTACGCCAAGAATTATAGCTGCCATAATTTGCTTCTTATTATCAACCTGAGCCGGCGGTTCAATATATGCTGGGGATTTTGAGATATGGCTTTTAACGTTTCGTCTTTTTGAATCCTCTTTAGGCGAAGTTGAATCAGTTTTTGATATCAACTTATCTTCAGGTTGAACAGTAGTCTCTGGAGTTCTGCTTGCTTTATTTTTTAATGTGTCAGGTAGTAGTTCATGCTGTTTGAATGTGATATCATTATTTGTATCATCAGTCAAAAGCCCGGAATCAACTTCCTGTTCAATATTTTCCCCTTCTATTTGTATACTTTCCTCATCAACAGTTTCAATAAATTCCTGAGTCTTCTCTTCTAAAACTTCAGGTTCTTCTTCAATAATTTCATCTGCTTTATTCTTCTCATTTAGCTTGGTTAATTTCATCGCAATATTATCTTTCACCTCCCGAACAGGGGTTTCAACATCAAGCATTGTTGGAAGACAAGCTGCCAGGTTCTGGTACTGTCCGAATTCTTCCCATGGGAAATCCTGATCTTCCTTCATCATTTTATTAAAAAGCGTTTCCTCATCGGCATCCAAACATCCCAGCACCTTTGCCTGAATTAAATCTTTTGCTTTCAATTCACTCATAATTTTTTATTCCGATGTTAAATTTTGTTTTAATTTAGATAACGATAACTGAATCTTGGATTTCACAGTTGAATCAGGAATATTTAATTGTGCTGCAATCTGACTCTGTGTTTTTCCCTCGTAATAGGCCAGGTAAAGAACGAATTTCTGTGCATCGGTTAATTTGCTAAGAGCATCTTCAAATTTATCTTTTGCTCCAATTGCCGAATTTAAATCCAATGGTTCAATCACTTTTGATATCCGTGGTAAAATAAATTGTTCTTCATATTCATCAGTATAGTCAGGGAAATTCTCCCCACTTTCTTCTCTTCTTTTCCTGTCAACTGCCTTGTTTCTTGCAAATGTAATCAGCCATGTATATACACTATCAGTGTTAGAGGTTAGTTTATCCTTCTTTTGCCAGATTGTTATGAATATCTCTTCAAGTACTTCCTGAGATATTGATTTGTCTACAACTATTTTTCGTATCAAAGTATAAAGTATTGTTGAATACCTGTCATATAATTCTTCCAATGCAGTTGAATCCTGATCGGCAACCCTGGCCATCAATTCTTTGTCTGATAGCGACTTATTGTTTTCCAAAGTTTGTAATCCTTTGTATTGGTGTTTTTTTTATGTATAAAAGTACATTTACCATATAACAAAATCAATTAGATACTCATTTAATATTATTAAAAAATTTAAATTCTTGCTATGAATGAGACATTAAAATTGATTCAACGTTAATCCTTAATTTCTTATCTTTACAATCCAACTTAGGCGAGTAATGATAAAATGACATCCGATCAAATTAGAAATCAATTCTTTGAATTTTTCAAAGAAAAGAAGCATAAAATTGTTCCAAGTGCACCCGTTGTTCCGTTTGATGATCCAACATTATTATTTGCCAATGCGGGAATGAACCAGTTTAAAGACGTGTTTCTGGGAACAGGAAAAAGAGATTACAAGCGGGCTGTAGATACGCAAAAATGTATTCGTGTTAGTGGTAAACACAACGATCTGGAGGAAGTGGGCTACGATACTTACCATCATACATTCTTCGAGATGCTGGGGAATTGGTCATTTGGCGATTATTATAAAGAAGAAGCGATAGTGTGGGCATGGGAGTTATTAACGGATGTTTGGAAACTTCCAAAGGAAAGGCTCTGGGCAACCGTGTATACCGATGATGATGAATCGTATGAGTTGTGGAAATCGAAAACAGATATTGATCCGACACATATACTCAGGTTCGGCGAGAAGGATAATTTTTGGGAGATGGGCGATGTAGGACCTTGCGGACCCTGTTCAGAAATACATATTAATCTTGGAAACGATTTTAACAATCCCGATTATGTTAATGCAGGCAAGCCGGAATGCATCGAATTGTGGAATTTAGTATTCATCCAGTACAACAGGGATGAAAGTGGCAAACTTAATGATCTTCCTCAAAAACATGTTGATACGGGAATGGGATTTGAACGAATGTGTGCAATTCTGCAGAATAAAATTTCGAATTACGAAACTGATGTCTTCACTCCTTTAATTGGGGAAATCAAAAAAATTTCCGGTATTAACAACGACACTGAAGAAAAAAAGATTCCGATGCGTGTTATTGCTGATCATATCCGTACCCTGACTTTTGCAATTGCCGATGGAGCAGTTCCAGGAAATGAAGGAAGAGGATATGTTCTAAGAAGAATTCTCAGGAGAGCTTCGCGCTACGGAAGAAAAATTATTTTGAATGAACCTTTTTTATACAAACTTGTTGATGTATTAGTTAATACAATGAGTACTGTTTTTCCTGAAATTCTGGATAAGAAAGACTTCATAAAAAAAATAATAAAAGCGGAAGAAGAAAGTTTTAATGTAACCCTTGATCGCGGAATAGAATTATTCGAGCAAACTGTTGCCAGACTTAGGAAACAAAAAAAGAAACAGATTCCGGGCAGTGATGTATTCAAACTTTATGATACGTTTGGCTTTCCTGTTGACTTAACAAACATTCTGGCAATAGAAAATAGAATGTCAATTGATGAAGACGGATTTA
This sequence comes from Ignavibacteria bacterium, assembly GCA_050114555.1. GTDB lineage: Bacteria > Bacteroidota > Ignavibacteria > Ignavibacteriales > Ignavibacteriaceae > BMS3ABIN03. The sequence goes on along the minus strand of JASFSF010000040.1, from coordinate 1,082 downwards.
ATAAATTGATGGATAAGCAAAGACAGCGTGCAAGAGATTCAGCGAAGAACAAATATTCACAAATCAATATAAAGGTTGATAACCTCTCTAATTTTGATTTTTACAATAGCACAAAGACTGAATTTACCGGGTATGATGAATTAAGATCTGACGCTGAAGTTACGGGATACAAAAAAGAGAGTAACGCTAGTTTAGTAATATTGGATCGTTCGCCATTTTACGTAGAAGCAGGTGGGCAAATAGATGATCTCGGATTAATACAAATGGATGGAACTAAATATAATGTGATAGATGTAGCTGCAAGCGATGATCAGATAATCCACATTGTTGAAAACATAGCTGATGAAACAATCTCAAAGGGGAAACATGTAATTGCTGAAGTGGATAGAGCAAGACGCTGGGACATTATGCGTAATCATTCTGCAACTCATCTTTTGCATGCTGCACTAAGAAAAATTCTCGGTACTCACGTTGGGCAGGCAGGTTCATATGTCGGACCGGATCACCTAAGATTTGATTTCACTCATTTTGCAAAGCCAAGTCAGGACGAATTAAATGAAATTGAAATATTAGTCAATGAACAGATCAGGCTAAATTTAAAAAGAAAGCGGCTTCCGGACGTCCCAATAGAGGAAGCCAAAAAAATGGGTGCTTTGATGTTCTTCGGCGATAAGTACGGAGATAAAGTAAATGTTGTCCAATTCGGTGACTTCACAATGGAATTTTGCGGTGGTACACATGTAAATAATTCCTCTGAGATAGGAATGTTTAAAATCATTAGTGAATCCTCGATTGCAAGCGGGGTAAGAAGAATAGAAGCAGTTACAGGCAGAGGTGTAGAAGAATTTATCAGGAGACAATCAGATCTTCGTAAAAAAGATAAAGCCCGCATTGATGAACTCCTTGAAACTAAAAGGAAGTTGGAGAAACAAATTTCTGAGTTAAAACTTCAAGATAACCTTGGGCAGTTAGACCACATACTGGCTTTATCATCCCGCGCGGGAGATATTGAAATTTTCAAAGGAAAAGTTGTTGCAGAAAGTATGGATGAATTAAAATCATTCGGGGATGATATGAGAAAT
>JASFSF010000039.1:0-11894 GCA_050114555.1 Ignavibacteria bacterium | reverse complement strand
TAGATCAGTATGGACACTTAGATTAGGAAACGAACTTGAAAGGTATGTTCACATTCACCCGGGCAGATATTCTCCGCACACAGTAAGAGTAAAAGCATTAACACTTAAAACAACTATAGCAGTAATGATCAAATCAAAGAGTAAGGATGTAAAAGATTTGGACGTCAATTTCATTAATAATATCAGGAAAAATTTTCTTGGAATTGCTCCGCTGAAAACAGTGTCTTTTTCATCCGGCTTAGGAAAGTTTATTGCTTTATTAGCAAGTTTAAAACAATAGTGCAGTATGTATGATGTAATAATAATAGGCAGCGGGGTTGCCGGAACAACGGCGGGATGTTTTCTTGCATGTGCAGATAAGAAAGTATTAATTCTTGAGAAGGAAAGATTACCAAGATATAAAACCTGCGGTGGGGGGGTTATCGCCCGAGTAATGGAACTGCTTCCATACAGCCTTGATAATGCTGTTGAACGAAGAATTAATCTAGCGGAGGTGTATGATCACTCTGTAGATGTGCAATTTAAAATAGAGCGAAACAATCCGATTATTTACATGACAATGAGAAAAAAACTCGACTTCCTGATGCTGGACAAAGCAGTAACTAGTAATGCTGTATACCATTCAAATGCGGAGGTAACGAATTTAATAAGGTTTGATGATTATGTAGAAGTAATAACAGAAGGAAAAAGTTACAAGGCCAGGTACATAATAGGAGCTGACGGTGCTACAGGTATTACAACAAATATACTCGGTATTAATAAAATGTTTAAAAAGATACCAGCTATCGAGAGTGAAATTTTTGTTGATGAGTTGACACTTGAAAGATTTTCTAAAACGGCCAGATTTGATTTTGGAATAATTCCCAGAGGCTATAGTTGGGTCTTTCCAAAGGACGACCATCTTTCAATCGGTGTGCTCTCACATAATAACACGGGAAGTAATTTAAACATTCACTTAAAAGATTATCTTGACAGGTTGGGTATTAAAGATATAGATAGGAATGAACAACATGGTTATATCATCCCGGTTCTAAACAAACACAAAAAATTTGATTTTGGGAGGATATTGTTAGTGGGAGATGCAGCTGGTCTTGCAGATCCGCTGACGGCCGAAGGCATTAGTTATGCTGTTGAAAGTGGTCGTTATGCTGCCGAAGCTATCTTGAAATGTGGAGATAACGTAGAACTTGTAAATAAAAATTATGAGAATTATTTAAAAAGAATTACAAGGGAACTTAATTATGCAAGATTACTTTCAAATTTCTTCTACTCCGCATCATCAATCCGAAATTATGTTATGCGAAAATTCGGATATCGTATAAGCAACCTGATGACTGATATCATTTCCGGGGAGGCAAACTATAGCAGGGTAATGAAAAATCCCGCCAACTATTTGAAATTACTCAGCTTTCGGAGTTGAATTACTTCTATTGAGGTTTATTTTCTCAAGCAGGTGCGAATTTATATCCGCACCCACCAAAATAATTAAGCAGCTTCTACTTCCAGTTCTTTGGCAATAGCATCTTTCAAGGCTTCTTTTGGTAAAGCACCGACAGCCATTTTTGGTTTTCCATCTTTCGGGATAAATAAAAGCGATGGAATGCTTCTTATTCCAAAAGCCTGTCCGAGTTCCTGTTCTTCATCGGTATTTATTTTGTAGAAATTAACCTTACCGCTGTATTCCTCAGAGAGTTCTTCAATTATTGGCCCTACCATTTTACATGGACCGCACCAGGGAGCCCAGAAATCAATTACTGCAGGCAGATCGCCTTGATATTTCCATTCTGTGTTATTCTCGAAATCAAATATCTTAGTGAGGAAAGTCTCTTTATTTAAATTTTCAGCCATTCGTATTTACCTTATTATTTTGTTATACATTTTCAAAAACTTTTTGAAGTTTCCCCTTAATCTGCTCAGCTATTGGTGTCAGGTTATCATTTTCGACAACGGCAGGCATCAAAGCAGGATCGAAAAATGAAACCGCTGTTTTATTATCTTTTTCATATACGATTACATTGCAGGGCATTAACAACCCGATCTCTTCTTCTGTTTGCAAAGCCTTGTGAGCAAATGGGGGATTACAGGCACCAAGTATAGTGTAATTCTTAAAATCAACATTAATCTTTTTTTTCAGTGTTTCTTTAACATCGATTGTTGTTAATATTCCAAATCCTTCTTTCTGCAGTTCCGTTGTTACTTTTTCAATAGCCTCTCCGAATGGAAGATCTAATATCTTTGAAAAACCATATTGCATATTTATTTCCTTCTCTTAATCTTCAAACTTACGAAACAAATTTATAACAGCCTTCCAGTTGATTAAAATGGCGCCAATTGCTGCCCCATAAGCTGAACTTGTAATAGGATTTCCGGTTATCGGACAACTGTTATTGCAACCGATTAATTCATAGTAAAGGTATCCGCCAAGGATACCTAAAAGTATAGGTGAAAGATACGCGGATAACTTGACTAGTTTTTTCATCCTTTTCTATTAATTAATTCTTACAGCAGTTTGATACACTTAAATGCAAAAGGATTCAAGCGGATGAAACAAATTGTCATGATGTATTTTAAGAGTGATTGTCTGTTGTAGATTGAGAGGGAAATTGTCGGCCTCTTACAAAAGCGCCTAATGATAGAACCGCACACTTTCTACCGGGCTCGTTTTTATAAGAGGCCTGTAGCTGCCGGAAATTTTCAAATAGAACTAAATTTTCTTTTCCAGACCCTTCTGGATCGTTTTTTCTCTATAACAGGTTTGGGTTTTATGTTATGAATTTTTACTTCCGGTTTCTCATTTTCATGAAATTGTTCTTCTTCTGTTGATCCCTCGAGCGCCGTAACGGAACTTTTTCCGCCGGAAATTGTTTTGGCAACTTCGTCGAAGTAGCCTGCGCCAACAAAACTCTGGTGTTTAACTGCACGGAATCCCCTTTCCTTCTCAAGCTCGAATTCTTTTTCCTGAAGTTTTGAGTATGCCGCCATTCCTTTCTTATTATAATGATATGCAAGGTCGAACATGATATAGTTTAGAGAATGAAATCCGGCTAATGTTACAAACTGGTATTTGTAACCCATCGCAGCTAGTTCAGTCTGAAATTTTGAAATGGTTACATCATCCAAGTTAAGCTTCCAGTTAAAAGAAGGTGAGCAATTGTAAGCTAAAAATTTATCGGGATAATGTTCTTTTATTGCCTCGGCAAAAGTTCTGGCTTCTTCCAGATCAGGGTGAGATGTTTCACACCAGATCATATCGGCATATGGAGCATAGGCAAGTCCTCTTGCAATTGCCGAATCCAATCCTTTATTAATTTTGAAGAATCCTTCCGGAGTTCTTTTTCCGGTAATAAAACGATGATCGTATTTATCAATGTCGCTTGTTAGCAATCCAGCCGAATCGGCATCTGTTCTGGCAATTATCAAGGTTGGTACTCCCATTACATCTGCTGCCAATCTTGCCGAGACAAGTTTTTGAACAGCTTCGCTTGTCGGCACCAATACTTTGCCACCCATATGCCCGCACTTTTTTGCTGAAGAAAGCTGGTCTTCAAAATGAATCCCGGCTGCCCCGGCTTCAATCATAGCTTTCATCAGTTCAAAAGCATTTAAATTGCCGCCGAATCCTGCTTCGGCATCAGCAACAATAGGCGCAAACCAGTAAACACCGTTCTGCCCTGACGAATGGTAAATTTGATCAGAGCGTAACAATGCATTATTAATTCTTTTAATTAAACCAGGAACGCTGTCTGCCGGGTAAAGACTTTGATCGGGATATGTTTGACCGGCGTGATTTGCATCGCCTGCAACCTGCCAGCCGCTGACATAAATAGATTTCAATCCTGCCTGAACCTGCTGCACTGCTTGATTTCCTGTCAACGCACCAAGTGACCGAACAATGTCTTCGGTGTGTAGCAGCTCCCATAATCTTTCAGCACCCATTCGGGCAAGCGTATACTCAACTTTAATTGATCCACGTAATCGTAATACGTCTTCCGCAGAATAAGGTCGTTCAATATCTTTCCACCGGGAATCTTTTTCCCATTGCAGTTGCAACTCTTGCGATTCAGTCATAAAAGCTTCCATTATATATTGTTGGTGATTTTCATATTATTTCATCTCTGTGTTCCATTAAAATTGAGACAAGTGTTGATATGCATGAATTGATTGATAAAAACCAACAGTTGCTGAGTGAGGTTAGGACAACAATAATACCATAAAAAATGTGCATTAATCGTAGTTTTAAGGATTTGGCGTGTCTTATTTAGAGATTCGAGTTTAATTGGGGACAGAGAAGAAGAGAAGCAAAATTCCTATAATTATCAAGAAAGATATGCTAAACAGTTTTGGAGTACCTTGCAGTATCTTCTTTCCGTTCGATATAGCCGTCAAAATTTATGGCAATATTCCGGATCAGGAGTCGACCCATATCCTGAACTTTTATACCATCACCGGTGAGTATAAGTAATCCATCCTTTTCCATTTCTTTCAGATTATTTAATCCCGCAGCAAAATATTCTTTGAAATTTATATTGAATCTTTCTTCAATTTTTTTGAAACTCAATTCAAAGTCACACATCAGCCGCATAATAACTTCACGTCTTACGTGATCATCTTCATTAAGTGTGTATCCTTTTGCAGTAGGGATTATCCTATCATCGAGGGCAGCGTAGTATTCTTTTTCCGTTTTGTAATTTTGAGCATAGATGTTGTTCAGCTGTGAGATTGAAGTGATGCCGAATCCATAAAGATCGGCACCAGCATTTGTGCTGTAACCCTGGAAGTTCCTGTAAAGTTTCTTCTCATTCAGCGCCACGGCCAGCTCATCTTCCGGTTTTGCAAAATGATCCATCCCTATTAATTCATAGCCCGCATCAATTAACATTTCCATGGTAGTTTTCATAATTTCAAGCTTGACTTCAGGAGCAGGGATATCTTTCTCATCAATCAGGGACATATGTTTTTTAAGCCATGGAACGTAGGCATAATTAAACACAGCAATTCTATCCGGAGAGATGTCGATTATTTTTTCAACTGTTTTGGCAAACGTATCAACTGTTTGCAGAGGCAGGCCGTAAATCAAGTCAAGGTTGATGCTTTGAAAACCAAGTTCTCTAACCCATTGGACTGTCTGCCTGGTGATATCTTCAGGTTGAATTCTATTAACAGCTTTTTGTACGTCTTCATTAAAATCCTGAACACCCATACTGATTCGGTTAAAGCCATTGATTTTTAGAGCTTCGAGATGTGCTTTTGATAGTTCGCGTGGATCGATCTCACAGCTGTTCTCAGGATTTTCATCGAAAATAAATGAATTATTTATATAAGATGCCAGCAAATCAATTTCGTCCGGATTTAGGTGTGTCGGAGTGCCACCACCCCAGTGATGCTGTGTAACTTTTCGTCCTGGGGAAAGATATTCTTTTATAAGATCAATTTCTTTTTGAAGGTATTTTATATATTCTCTTATCCGGTCGCGGTTCCGGGTAATAAGCATGTTACAGCCACAGAAGTAACATAGGGTATCGCAGTATGGCAAATGAAAATAAAGCGAAAGACCTGGGAGATTTTTACCCGCGTTCGTTTTTAGAATTTCATTTATAAAATCTCTGTGGGTAAATTTCTCATTAAATTGTGGTGCAGTCGGGTAGCTGGTGTAACGCGGACCTGGCTTATCGTATTTTTTATATTTTTTTAAGTCTATTTCAAACATACTTTTCAGTCCTTAACGTCAAAATCAATTTCTTATTATTATGTCAACTTCTTTATGCGATCCGATTTTTCAGTATGGTATTCACCGCTTTTCTTTTTTATGTAATCTACGAGTACTTTTGCATGCTCAGGATTAGTATCTGGTAATATACCATGCCCTAGGTTGAAGATGTGTCCGGGACCTTCACCATAAGATTCTAATACTTTTTTTGCCTCTCTTTTTATAAAGTTTGGTTCTGCATGTAACACAGTCGGATCCAGGTTTCCTTGTATTGCAACCTTATTTCCTATTTTACCTCTTGCCTTTGCAAGATCGATTGTCCAGTCGACACCAATCACATCGGCTCCGCAGTCTGCTGTTGTTCTCATTCTGTAATGCACACCCTTTGGGAAATAAATTATGGGCTCGTTATTCCGTTTAATTTTTGCAATAACCTGGTTAACGTACTTTAATGCAAAAACAAGATAGTCCCGTGAAGATAAAAGCCCTGCCCAGGTATCGAATATTTGAACAGCATTCGCACCGGCTTCTATTTGTGCCGACAGGTAATCTGCAACAGCATCGGTAAGCTTATTAAGAATTTTATGCGCTAGCTCGGGATTATTATAAATGAGTTTTTTTGCATAAGCGAAAGTCTTACTGCCCTGGCCTTCAACCATATAGGTTAACAAAGTCCAGGGAGCGCCGCTAAATCCGATGAGCGGAACTCTGCCATCCAGCGCTCTTTTTGTAAGAGAAATTGCATCAAGCACATACTTCAAATCTTTCTCGGGCGTGATTTTGTTTAACTGAATCGCATCGGCTTCAGCTCTAATTGGATGATTAAAAATAGGCCCCATTCCTGCGGTCATTTCAAAGGGCATACCCATTGCTTCGGGTATAACAAGAATGTCTGAAAAAATTATTGCAGCGTCTACCCCAATAATGTCTACCGGTTGAATAGTAACTTCCGCAGCCAATTCGGGTGTTTTACACATTGTTAAAAAATCTGCCTTATCTCTGACTGCGCGATACTCCGGCAGATATCTTCCCGCCTGTCTCATAATCCAGATCGGAGTTCTATCGACCGGTTTTCTTTTGCAAGCTTTTAGAAACAATTTGTTCTTTAACTTTTCCAATAAATTTCGAGCTCTCCTTTTAAGAATTGTAGTAGTTAATAATTTTTTCGATTAACCCGGTAATAGTATATTCGTCCGGCATAATATTTACCTTTACTCTTCTGTTTTCAATCGCAGTTTTTGTTGTTGGGCCAATGGCAGCCACATCGTAATTTTTAAAATATTCAACCGGATTAACAACATTTAAAATCTGCAATAGGTTTTCGAAAGTTGAGGGACTTGTAAATATGAAAAGATCAGGATTGGCCCCGTTTAAATTTTCCAGGTTGTCTTTGATATGCTCTTTTGTAGGCAGAGAAACATTGTAAACAGGTGCCGATTTTATTACCGCACCAAGATCTTTCAATCCGCGGGGCAGTTCTTCCCGTCCAATAGCTGATCGGGGAATAAAGACTATCTTATCCTTTATATCTAATCCTGATAACACATCAATCACTCCGTCGGCACTGAATTTTTCAGGAACAATGTTTACAGGGATGTTCAATTTGTTACAGGCTGATGATGTTTTATTACCAATAGCGACAACTATTTTTTCATTAAAATCGAAATCTATATTCAGTTCCTCACATCTATATTTGAACATATCAGCAGAGTGAGAAGAAGTAAAAATTATATAGTCGATTTTATCCGGATTGGAAACTGCAGAATCGAAATCCTCCCAGCTTTGCGGTGGCACTATTTCAAGAGTTGGAAATACTATAACTTTTGCTCCAAATCTTGTTAAGGCAGAAGCTGACTCCTTTGATTGCTCCACAGTTCTGGTTATTACGATGGTTTTATTTTTTAAAGGAAGCACATCATTGTTTTTAAACCCTGAATAAAGGGCATGTAAAACAAACTCAAATAATCTTTCCCGTTCATTTTTTTTCTGTTCTTCATCCAATTGCCGTTTGATGTCTTTTTCGATTGTTCCGTAGATGCTGCCGAGGATCGAATTGGCGGCAAACTCCCCATTAACATCTCTGAATAATCTCTCATTAATTCCTGAGCGGATTATTTCACTTAATTGTGCTTTTAATTGTTTCTCAAGATTGCGGAGCCGATCACAGTAATTGTTTTCAGAAATCATCGATTCCTTTTTATACATTAAAAAGAAATTCTGGTACTTCATCATGAACATATATACATGCAGCACAAAAGAACGGAGAGAATCTATACTATTATGCTCATTTTCAATTTTATCTCTGAGAGAGTTCAACAGTTTTTCCATTCTTAAACTCATTATGGAAAAGTAGAGCTCTTCCTTGGAGGAGAAGTAGTTATAAACTGTGCCTTTTGCCACATCAATCATCTTCGCAACATCTTCCATCATTACTTCGTGATAGCTTTTTTGCGAAAATAGATCTGCGGCTGCATCTAATATCCGTTTACGCTTAATCTCCTTTTTCGAGACTGTATTTACATTTACGATCGTTTTCACAAGTTATTGTATTTGCCAGCCGGTAACATTTAATACATCTCCACTTACAGGATCGATTAACATTTCTTTCCCGTTACCCCTGTAACCGAAGTCACCTTCAAATTCTCTTATTGTTGTTAAAATATGCCAAACGTACATGTTTCTTTCCGGGTTCCAAACAAATTTAACTTTCCAATCTTTAACTCCATCTTCAAGTTCATTATCCTTCGCAATTTGAATGGCCGCTTCTTCATTTATCTGCCAGTTGCAAGCAGTTGGTGTATTTGTACATTCAGGAATACCAATAATATCTTTATCCTTTACAACCATTCCTTTCCCGTCGACAGTAAAGGTAATTTTTGTATTTACATATGGTTTTTCAGGAATATATAGCCTGTAAACCATTTCATAATTTGGATCGGCGTGTTTGGTTAAAGAAAAGTCAGGTGTTATATAATCGTTAAAAAATGCCTCTCCGGTTTTTGAAATTATAAATGTGTTTGCATTATTTAAAACATCCATCGGCACATTCGGTGTCTCTTTTCCTTCGCAGGGGCATCTGCAGGAGCATATCAAAAAACTTAATGTGGCAGTGACCAAGAGCAACGGAAATAATTTGAAATATTTCATAGCTACCTCTAATTGTTGTAAATGTTATTTAATATTGATTTAGCTCCCGCTTTTAATAAATCTTTTGCAAGTTGTTTTCCGGTCTGTTCGGCATTTAATTTACTGCCACGTACTTTCTTCCGGTAAGTTAAAGTCCCATCTAAGGAACCTATCATTGCATCAATATATAACCCATTGGATTCTACCTCGGCGAATGCACCGATGGGAACCTGGCACCCGCCTTCAAGAGTTTTAAGAAGTGATCTTTCGGCAGAAACAGCGTAGCAAGTATTTTCATGATGCAGTGGTTGGAGAATTTCCCCGACTAAAAAATTTTCTTTGTGAATCTCAATCCCAAGCGCGCCTTGACCGACTGCCGGCAGCATATCGGAAGTGCTAATGCAGGACGATATATGTTTATTGAGCTTTAGCCTCTCAACACCGGCTCTTGCCAAAATAATTCCGTCCCAGTTTGATTTTTGAAATTTTTCTATACGGGTTGGTACATTTCCCCGAAGATCGACAGTTTTAATGTCAGGTCTGAGATGGAGAAGCTGGCATTTTCTTCTGAGAGATCCTGTCCCGACTGTTGCACCTTCTTTAAAATCATATATTGTAAATCCTTTTTTCCTGGCGATCAAAACATCTTCTACATTGTGACGTTTTGTTACAACTGCCAGTTTTAGTTCCGGGGGAATATCGGTTTGTAAATCTTTTAAACTATGTACAGCCAGATCAATTGTTTTCTTCTGAAGCTGAATCTCAAGTTCTTTTGTGAATAAATTTTTATCACCAATTTTGGAAAGTGCAACGTCCAGAATTTTGTCACCCTTTGTGGCAATTATTTTAATCTCTACAGAAACTTTGCGATTCTTCTTCTCAAGCTCTCTTTTAACATAATTCGCCTGCCACAAAGCCAGCTTACTTCCACGCGACCCAATCACTATTTTTGTTTTGCTGTTCATTTCTCTTTTTCGTCCGGTGTGGATTTATCTATTCCGAAAAGATTTCTAATTATTCCTATTTTCGTGGCCGCTTCTTCTGCTCCGGTACCGGAAGGATTAATTTTTTTCAGTTCTATAGTGGGATGATGCAAAATTTTATTAATAATTCGCTTTGTAACAATTTCCAGCTTTTCTTTATCCTGCTCTGAAAACTTGTTAATATTCTTCTCAACTTCTTCAGCCCTTATTGCATCGAAATGCTCTCTTAAGTTTTTTATTGTTGGGGCAGATTGCAGAGAGTTGTACCATTCAAAGAAGGAATCGAGTTCCTCTTCGATTATATTTTTTACCTTTGGAATTTCACTTTTTCTCTTCGCCAGGTTTTGTTCGACAATGATATTAAGAGAATCAATATCATGATAAAATACGTAATCAATTTTTTGTGTTACCGGATCAATATCTCTTGGAACCGCAATATCCATTAGAACCATTGGTTCATAGTTCCGCCTCTTGATAGCCGAATTAATATTCTGTTCGTTTATGATAATATCATCAGAACTTGTTGCACTCATAATTATGTCAAACTCATGTAAATGTTCTTTAAAATCATCAAAAAGCAATACAGAACAATTTAATTTGTTAGCAAGGACTTTTGCTTTTTTTGTTGTTCGGTTAGTTAAAGTCAGTTTTGCAATTCCTTTTTCAACAAGATTTTTTGCTGCAATTTCACCCGTTTCGCCCGTTCCAATAACCAATGCCGTTTTCTTACTGAGATTTGAGAAAATCTTTTCTATAAGCTGAACCGCGGCATAACTAACTGTTACAGCTCCCTCGCTTATTTTCGTTTCGGTTATTGCTCTTCTTCCAACGCGTATTGCAGAATCAAAAACCTTCCTCATAATAAAACCGGTGAATTGCATTTCATCCGCGATCTGAATTGAATCCTTAACCTGTTTGAATATCTGGTTGTCTCCGATCAAGAGTGAATCGATACCCGTAATAACAGAGAAAAGATGCCCAAGCGACTCGCGTGCAGTAAATGTCTCGAAGTTATTTGAAGTGGCAGCAACTGAATTTTTTTGAGTTGTAATAAAATTTTGAAGAATAGCATGATTGCAAGTAAGGTTAGCAGGGATTCCATAAAGCTCGGTCCTGTTACAGGTAGAAATTATCAGCCCTTCTTTTAAAAGATCATCCTTTGCGCTTTGAATAATTGTGCGTATTTCATCTTCATTAATAAAAAGCGCTTCTCTAAGTTTTATGTCTGCGGTTCGGTGATTAAGTGATATTGCTAATAAATTCATATGAAATCAATAAAACGAATGAAATGTTTCAGCAAATAAGTTGGTAAAAATTGTTGATAAAATGGCAATCACAAATCCGGTAATTGAAAGGAGAATTATTTTTTTCCCCTTCCATTTATTGAACAATTTAGTAAAAATCCCAACACCGTATACCAGCCAAACTATACTGGTTGCAATTAGTTTTGGATCCAGGAATGAAAATTCCGGGAAAGCTGAAGGCAGCCAGATGATTCCAATTATAATTGACATTGTGAGCAAAATGAAACCAATTACAGCAGAATTGAAACTTAATTTTTCCAGCACATCCAGGCTGGGTAACCTGTTAAATATTAATCCAAACCTGCTGAGCTTCAAGTTTTTGTATAGAGAAAGGTATAGTAAACCATAAACTGCCGATATAGTAAAACCGGAATATCCCAGTAGTGCACTCACAACATGTGCACCAAGCAGATTACTTTTTAGCACTTCCTTTACATCAATTTGATCTGCTATGAAAAAAGTTGAAATTAACTGGAAAACGAATGAAATTATAATTATAAATGGACCTGTGCCTCTTATGTCGGTTATTAGCTCAAGGAGGAAATAAGAAAATGTTATAGCGAATGAAAGAACTGTAAGAATTTCGAATACATTAGTAATTGGCGGATGATCAAATTCTATTGTTCGCAGTAACAAATAACATATATGAGCCAGCAGGGTAATAAAGATAAAAAGTCGTTTAACATTTGTAAACTTCTTTTCTTCCTTCATAAAATCATAGAAGTAAATCGCAAATGTTCCCAGATAAAGAATGGGAAGGAATATATTCATAAA
>JASFSF010000038.1:0-11946 GCA_050114555.1 Ignavibacteria bacterium | reverse complement strand
ACAAACGATTGAACCCCCCGAATTTCCTAATAGCAATTAACTTTTACATACAATAGAAATATATAAAATATACTTGCTTTAAGCAAGTATAATTTTAATGCTGTTTTTGATTATTTATTTTGGCAAACTAACGAATTGGATATATCTTTAAATTTTTACTAACCACTTCTTTTTGTGAGGACTTATGAGAGTGGACGAAGAACCAATAATTGTTGAACAAACCTTCGATGCATCAATTGAAATTGTATGGGATGCAATTACCAAAGTTGATTAGATGCAAAAATGGTATTTTGCAGATATCCCGGCATTCAAACCGGAAATTGGATTTGAAACTCAATTCATTGTTCAGCCGGGCGAAAGAAGTTTTAATCATATCTGGGAAGTAACTGAAGTAGTACCCCAGAAGAAGATATCATATAACTGGAAATATGATGAATATCCGGGTAACTCAACGGTATCGTTTGAACTGATTGAAGAAAACAATTCAACAATTCTGAGACTCACACATAAAGTTACCGAAGATTTCCCGGAGGATATTCCGGAATTCAAAAGAGAAAGTGGATTGGAAGGCTGGACGTACTTTATCAAAAAGAGCCTGAAAGAATATTTGGAATTAAGATAGAACCTTTACAAAACATCTTTCTTCCGCTATCAGAAACGTCGACTGCTCAGATAGTATCTCACTCCAAATGTAAAATTAAAAGCATTTAAAGCGTTAACTATATACGAAGCATCACTATTAGCATAATTATACTGAGCTTCAGCAAAAGTTGTCAGATCATCATCGCCCCACCCTTTTTCAACCATCAAGCCAGCAAAGTATCCCCAAACGGTTTCATTATCGATATTCGAAATAACATGACCTCCGAGGAGTTTAGCTTCCTGATTAACAACGAAGAATGACAAACCGCTGCTCACTCCAATTGTAAGATCATCTGCTACATAGAAATTATATAACAGTCCTCCATTAATAAGTAGCTGGGAGAATGATGATCTTGCCTCTGCATATTCGTCCGAAAAACTAATCTGTGATAATATACTTGAAGTATTGTAAAATGATTGAAAATTCGATTTGGAAGAATATGAAGTTCGTGCATAAAGAAACAAGTGTTTGGTTAAAGGTATCCCGAAGCTTCCACCAAAAGTAAGAGCGAGAGATCCATCAGAATTTATACCCGAATTATTTATCTGTGCACCGCCTACAAGACCTGAGATAAAAGCAGAACTTTTATTAATTTGAGCATTTGAAATTGATGCTGATATTAAAATTCCAAATACAATTAAGCTAATTGATTTCATTTTCATTTCCGTTTTTTCTAAAACTATGAATTCCGGACAGATTTGTCAATCCTGAAATTGAACTATCACTATTGTGGAATTTTAAAAATCTATGCGGGATGACAAGATAATCTATCAGGAGGATAAATTTATTTGGATATCATTAACATTAATGAACGGGTTAATTTATCAACCGGAATTTCTTTCCCGGTCCATAATTCGAATGATTTTGCTGCCTGATGAACCAGCATATTCAAACCACCAATAGTTATCGCACCTTTATTGCCGGCAATCTGCATTAATTTTGTTGTGCCGGGATTATAAATCATATCAAAAACAATTTGGTCTTTCTTAAATGATTGCTCCAAATCTGTTGGTGTATCATCTACATCAGGGAATAAACCAATTGGATTACAGTTAACGATTAATTCTGAGCTGTTTAACGTATCAACAAGTTCCGGTGGAAATAATTCAAATGTGTGGAAATTATTGTAGCGCAGTTTTTCTTCAAAATAATTTCGTAACGAATCAGCCCGCTGAAGAGTTCTGTTTATAATATTAATTTCGCCGGGTCTGTAGTGCCTGATCAAAGTATATATTAACGCACGTGCACCGCCGCCTGCACCAATTACGCTTACTCTTTGGCCAGAGATTTTGTCTTTGTAAGGATTAAGAGTTTCAAGTATTCCATGAACGTCTGTATTAAAACCAACGAGTTTTCCATTATCATTTATTACTGTATTTACCGCGCCAATTATTGCACTTTCTTCCGATCTATCATCGAGATAGCTCATAATTTTTTCTTTATGTGGAATCGTAATATTCATACCTTCAATTCCAAGAGCTACTATTCCATTTGCTGCGTTTTCTAAGTTATCCGGGACAACATCAAACGGCAGATAAATATAATCAACCTGCTTTAATTGAGAAGCAATATTATGAATAAACGGTGAATATGACTGTTTAATAGGATGTCCGATTAATCCAATCAACTTTGTATGTTTATAGAATGTGTTCTGCATAAATAATCTTAAGAATAATAAACTAGCTGGTTATATATTTTTAACGATGGGAGAACAATGGAGCTTCAGCTTTCCCCCAATAATTTTTTAAAAAGTTTTGACGACTTAATTTCCGGGTAATCAGTTGTGAAGATTTTCTTTAATTCAGGATCAAGATCGAATGCGCTATTCAGGCAATCGAGCGCTTCTTCTGTTCTGTGCAAAACAAATTTTATCTTTGCTTTTCCGTAGAACGATTTGGCATCATCCGGTTTCAACCTGAGACATTCATTGTAGCATTCTAAAGAAGCCAGCCAATTTCCCATTTCAAAATATGTTTCTGCAAGATTAAATCTGATTTCAATCTTATCTGGCTTTAGTTTTAGTGCTGTATTATAACTCTGCACAGAATCATTTAAGCGACCTAATGAATACTCAAGTTCTGCCTTTGCAAACCAGGCATCAAAAGTATTACTAGATATCGTAATTGCTTTATTAAAATCTCTCAAAGCAAGATGATACTTGCCAACATAATCGAAACAGAATCCACGGGCAAGATATGCGTCATAATATTCTTGATTAATTTTGATTGCTTCAGAAAAGTATTTTATGGCATAAACATATTCTTCACGTTCCTCAAAAATTTTTCCTAGATTGAAACATATTGCTTCGTCATAATTATCAATCTCATAAGCTCTTTTAAAACTTGCCAATGCTTCATTATTTCGTCCCAATTCAGCAAGCAGGTTTCCTTTGTTAAACCAGGCGTTTATTAAATCATCTCTTAAGGCAAGTGCCAGATCGTAACTGTTTAATGCCTGCTCATGTTTTCCCAGATTTGTCAGTACAACTCCACGGTTGTACCAACCACTGGCATTATAAGGTTCGAGATCTAGAAATAAATCATAAGCATTCAGAGCCTCAGTATTTTTATCCAAAGTTTCATAACAGTAACCCAATTCGTAGTAAGCTTCACTATATTCAGTGTCTTCTTCAACTACCTGTTCAAAACAGGTTATCGCTTTTTGTAATTCATCCTTTCTTTGGTAGAGAATACCAAGACTGAAGAGTGCATCTTCATGAGCAGGATCGATTTCCAAAACCAATTTCAATGTTTCTTCGGCCCGGGAAAAGTAGCCGAGATTCTCCTCAACAGAAGATTTATCAATCAAAGTTTCGATATCACCCGGATTCAACGAAAGTGCTTTTTCATAGGACTCGATTGCTCCTTTTTCATCCCCTGAAGCATTTAAGAGCAATCCTTTTTTGGACCAAAACTCGGAGTTGTAAGGATAGATTTCAAGTAAATAATTAATAAAATAAAGGCCGTCCGTTAGATACCCCTGATCAAGACATTGACTAATAACATCTTCAATTCGTTCTACCGAATCCAGGATCATATTGCTTTTAATCAAATTCCTGCAGGCTAATATTTCTTCATCCAGATTATCACTCTGCGGTTCTGAATAATCATCATATTGATATGAGTCGTAAAGCGACATTAATTCGTTCTCCGAAAACCAAATCTTACTTTAAGAAAACTATGGCTATTTATAATTAAATACAATTACAATATAACTTGATAATTACTGATAATTTATTAATACTTAAAAATACAAATGCCGTGCCATCAGAGCACGGCATTTTTTGTCATACCAATGATTTATATACATTAATTTTTTAATACTGAAGTAACTTTTTCGGCCGCTTCTTTTAAACTTGTAGCTACTTCAAAATTTAACCCGGAATTGCTTAATAGCTTGCCGGCATCTTCTGCGTTTGTTCCTTCAAGCCTGACAACAATTGGAACTGAGACATTCATTTCTTTGGCAGCATCTATTACACCCTGTGCAACCCTGTCGCATCTTACTATTCCACCGAAAATATTAATCAATATAGCTTTAACGTTCGGATCGGAAAGAATAATTTTAAATCCATTCGCAACGGTAGTTTTATTCGCAGTTCCGCCAACATCTAAAAAGTTGGCCGGTTCGCCACCGGCAAGTTTAATTATATCCATGGTTGCCATTGCAAGTCCGGCACCGTTTACCATACAACCGACATTACCATCCAGTTTTATGTAGTTAAGATTATACTTGGAAGCTTCAACCTCCATTGGATCTTCTTCATCAAGATCGCGGTAATCTGCAATTTCTTTTAACCTGAAATACGCATTATCATCAAAGTTCATCTTGGCATCGAGTGCTATTACGTCACCTTCCTTTGTAACAACAAGCGGATTGATCTCAGCGAGTGAAGCATCTGTATTAGCATAAGCTTTATAGAGTGCTATTAAAAACTTAACTGCTTTTTTGTGCTGGTCACCTTCAAAACCTAACGCATAAGCAAGCTTGCGCGCCTGGTAACCTTGAAGACCTAAACCGGGTTCAATTACTTCTTTAATAATTTTCTCCGGTGATTCTGCAGCCACTTTTTCTATTTCAACTCCGCCTTCTGTAGAAACCATCAGGACGTTTTTCGATTGTGCACGATCTAGTGTAATTCCAACATAAAATTCTTTGTCGATATTAATGCCCTGCTCAACAAGAAGCCTCTTAACCTCTTTCCCTTCGGGACCTGTTTGATGAGTTACCAGATTCATTCCCATCATCTGGTTAGCGAGATTGCGAACCTCGTCAATACTTCGGGCAACTTTAACTCCGCCTCCTTTGCCTCTACCACCGGCATGAATTTGCGCTTTAACAACCCAGGCATTACCTCCAAGATCATTTTCAGCAATTTTAACGGCTTCTTCACCGGAAAATGCAACACTGCCTTTTGGTACAGCAGCGTTGAATTTCCGTAATATTTCTTTAGCCTGATATTCGTGAATTTTCATTAAGCTTCCCTTTATTATTATCTATCTATAAAATTAAGCCGGAAATTATTAAGGACTTCAATTCTAACTTCTAACTCCTGGCTTCTAATTTCTAAATTTTATTTTTCACTCATAAATGGATAACGCCAATCCTTCGGCGGATCGAAAGTTTCTTTAATAGTTCTTGCTGTCATCCATCTCAATAAGTTCATCGCGCTTCCGGCTTTATCATTGGTGCCTGAAGCTCTTCCGCCGCCAAACGGTTGCTGACCAACAACTGCAGCGGTACACTTGTCGTTAATATAGAAGTTGCCCGCTGCATTTCTTAAGCGATCTGACATTTTTATAATAGCTTTTCTGTCCTGTCCCCAAACTGCTCCCGTTAATGCATACGGAGAAGTTTCATCACATAAAGTCAACGCTTCATCAAATTTATTATCATCGTAAATAAATATTGTTAAAACCGGGCCAAATATTTCTTCTTCCATAGTTTTGAATTTCGGATTGGTTGTTACGATTGTTGTCGGCTCGATAAAATATCCTTTTGAATCATCAAAATTACCACCGGTTATAATCTCTGCTTCTTTCGAATTTTTTGCGTATTTAATGTAATCGGTTATCGATTCAAATGCCGCTTTGTCTATCACTGCCGACATAAAGTTTGTAAAGTCTTCAACATCACCCATTTTCATTTTTCCGATTTCAGCTACATACTTTTCCTTAAACTCTTTCCATAGCGATTTTGGAATATACATCCTGGAAGCTGCTGAACATTTTTGTCCCTGATATTCGAAAGCGCCACGTAATGCTGCAACTACAAGAGCATCAACATCTGCGGAATTATGGGCAAAGATAAAATCCTTACCGCCTGTTTCACCAACAATGCGCGGATAGTATTTCATATTTTTAAGATTATCCGATATAACTTTCCACATATTCTGAAATACTTCTGTTGAACCGGTGAAATGTACACCTGCCAGATTTGGATTTGTCATTGCCGGAGTACCAACCTGTCCGCCGGAACCAGGGACGAAATTTATTACTCCTTTCGGCAAACCGGCTTCCTCAAATAATTTCATTAAATGATATGCTGAGTAGACAGCACTTGAAGCGGGCTTCCACAAGCTGACATTACCAACAATAGCTGGTGCTGTTGGAAGATTACCTGCGATCGATGTGAAATTAAAAGGAGTAACTGCAAAAACAAATCCCTCCAGAGGTCTGTACTCAGACCGGTTCCACATACCGTAAGGTGAATAAGGCTGTTCTCCCATCAGTTGTGCCATGAAATAACAGTTGTACCTGTAGAAGTCAACAAGCTCTGCTGCTGCGTCAATTTCTGCCTGATGAACAACTTTGGATTGCCCAAGCATAGTAGTACCGTTTATAGTTGCACGCCAGGGACCTGCAAGCAGATCAGCTATCTTAAGAAAAACAGCAACTCTGTGTTCCCAGGGCATCTCTGCCCATTCTTTTCTTGCTTCCAGAGCAGCGTCAACTGCCATATCAACTTCTTTTTTACCTGCTTTGTGATAAACTCCAAGAACGTGGCTGTGATTGTGTGGAATTTTCATCTCTGCAGTATTTCCGGTTTTTACCTCTTCGCCCCCAATTATTAACGGAACTTCAATCTGCTTGGATTTTAATTCTGATAATTTTTTCTCTATTTCTTCTCTTTCCGGGCTTCCCGGTTTATACAATTTTACTGGTTCATTTATAGGTTGCGGAACTTTGAAATAAGCGTTTGACATTTGATATCCTAATAATTAAAAATTATGTTACAAAAATTACGGCTATTGTGTTTGATAAGCAATTTAAAGTGATACAGCTGCTAAGCCCCGATTAATCATTTCGCAAACTATTTCTCAAATTTGTTTTAAAATTTATCCGGTTCGTGTTATTTTAAGTTTTACTAAAAATCAGATATTTACAGATTCGCATCTGTTATGTAATATTCCTGGGGAACATGTAAATACAGATTACACTCAATATATGAGGAGAGGGAGATGGCATTACTAAAAGCCTGCGATACAATCACAGATCTATATCGCTTTTTAACAGAGGAATACGGGGTAACCGCAAAAAAGGATTTATTAAAACACAAAGTAAACGATAAGTACACCGGAATATCGTATGTCCAGTTCAAAGAAGAAACTGATACGTTTGCTTTCGGTCTGGCTTCGCTGGGAGTAAAGAGAGAAGATAAAGTTGCAATCATTTCTGAGAACAGACCGGAATGGGTTTACACCGACATGGCGGTGCTGGCACTCGGCGCAATCAATGTTCCTCTCTATCCTTCTCTAACGGCAGCTTCGGTTGAGTTTATTTTAAATAATTCAGAGTCCAAGTGTATTGTCGTCTCGAACAAATTCCAGTTAACTAAAATTCTTAAAGTGCGTGATAAATGCAGATACATTAAATTCATTATCGTGATAAATGAAAGTGATCTGGATACCTCGGTGGCGAATCTTTATTCATTTAAACAGGTTCAGGAAAAAGGAAAGAAATACAGGGAAGAAAATCCTGGTATATTGAAGAACAGCATGGACCTTGTAAAAGAGAATGATATTTGTACAATCATTTATACATCGGGAACAACAGGTGAACCAAAAGGAGTTATACTAACACACAGAAATATAATGACCAACGTTACAGATGCGCTGATTGCCTTCCCGATAACTAAGGATGATGTATTCCTTTCCTTCCTTCCCCTTTGCCATATTTTTGAACGAATGGCAGGATACTACACAGCTTTTGCCTCGGGGGCACAGATATGTTATGCCGAGAGTATTGAGAAAGTTGCAAGTAATTTGGCTGAGATAAAACCAACTTTAATGACCTCTGTACCACGATTGTTTGAACGTATTTATTCGAGAATAATGAAAAATGTTGAAAGCCAACCGGAGAAAAAGCAAAAGATATTTTACTGGGCAATTGAAACGGGACGAGAATATGCGCAGGCAAAAAGAACAAAGAAAATCCCTTTGGGTCTTGCAGTAAAAAATAAATTGGCTAATAGGCTGGTTCATAAAAAATTGCGTGCCCGCTTCGGAGGTAACATCAGATTTTTCATTTCCGGTGGAGCTGCTCTGCCTAGAGAAATGGGCGAGTTTTTTGAATCGTTTGGAATACTTGTGGTTGAAGGATATGGTTTAACCGAGTCCTCCCCTGTAATTGCTGCCAATCGTGTTGATGATTACAAATTTGGAACAGTAGGTAAACCATTTGCAGGTGTTGAAGTAAAGATAGCCTCAGATGGTGAAATTCTTGCCAAAGGTCCTAACATTATGCAGGGTTATTACAAAAACAAAAAGGAAACAGATGCAACCATAAAAGATGGCTGGTTATATACCGGTGATATCGGGGTATTTGATTCTGAGGGATTTTTAATGATAACCGATAGGAAGAAACATTTATTTAAAACTTCAGCCGGTAAATATATTGCGCCTACTCCGATTGAAAATACCTTCCTCGGCAGTAAGTATATAGATCAATTTGTTCTGATCGGCGATCGAAGAATGTTTTTAAGTGCTTTAATAGTTCCTGATTTTGAAGCAATTAAAGAATACGCTGATTCGAATAATATCCCCTACTCCGATGAGACAGATCTATCAAAGAATGATGAAATATATAAGTTGCTGGAAACAGATATGGTTCAATTCCAGAAAAAACTTGCTAATTACGAGCGTGTGAGAAAATTTGTCTTGTTAGAGAAACCATTCACAATCGACACAGGAGAAATAACTCCGAGCTTAAAAGTTAAACGAAAAGTAGTCGAGGAAAAGTACGGTGATTTAATTGAAAGCATGTACGAACGTCTTTCAGATTAATACATAGTACGGTTACTCTTCAATTTGATGCATCACATCAATCATCTGGTTGTGAATTTTACCATTTGTTGCCAGAATTTTTCTTGTGAAGATGTCGATAGGATCACCGGAGAAGTCGGTTACTAAAGCACCTGCTTCTTCGGCAATTAATTTACCTGCACAGATATCCCACGGATGTAAATAAACTTCCCAGAAACCATCGAATACTCCCGATGCAAGGTAGCAAAAATCAATTGCTGCAGATCCTAGTCTTCTCATTCCGCGTGAAGCTTTTGTAAGTAAAGTAAATCTTTCAAATGCACCTTCCGGATTATCAGCAATGTTGTAAGGAAATCCTGTAACAAGCAGACTATGCCCAAGCTTATCTGTTTTACTTACTTCTATTTTATCAGAACCGGCGAATGCACCACCACTCTTCTCTGCAGAGAATACAATATCCTGCATAACATCGTAAACAACTCCGGCAATTGTTTCATTATTTTTCTGTACACCTATTGAAACAGAGAATATGGGAAGTCCGTGTGCAAAATTAGTTGTACCATCAAGCGGATCCACCACCCACAGATATTCTGAATCGTTCTTTACTTCGCTGCCTTCTTCAGCCAATATACTATGTTGCGGGTATTTCAGCTTAATGAATTCAATAATTAATTCTTCCGAAGCTTTGTCAATCTCCGTTACCAGGTTACTCTCATTCGTTTTATACTCAATATTCAGTTTTTTGCCAAAACCTTCTCTGATAATTTCCCCGGCTCTTCTACTTATTTCTATTATATCTTCAATCATATCTCGTATCTTGTTTCAAACGGAAAAAATAATCTATAATATTGATTAGTGCATTGGAAATTTCACCAATACACTGTTACCTTGATAGCCCTATTCTAAATCAGTATATTTTGATTCGAATTATAAGCAAAAATTAGGAGTTTTTACTTGGATAAAACAAACTCGAAGGACATCTACCGCGATAGTGAAGTGTCTATCATTGACGATTTACCAGAGACTCTGCCGATTTTACCCTTGAGAGATATTGTAATTTTCCCATATATGATTTTTCCGGTTCTCGTTGGAAGGGAGCAATCGATTCGTGCAGCTAATTATGCTTCAGACAAAACAAAATACATATTTCTATCGACCCAGAAAAAATCCAATGTCGAAAATCCAACAAAGGAGGATATATACAAAGACGGAACAGTAGCAAAGATAATTCAAATCCTTAAGCTGCCGAATGGCTTGATGAAAATCCTTGTAGATGGTCTTATTCAGGCAAGGCTTATTGGTTTTACAGACAGGGAAGAATTTTTTGAGGGGAAACTCGAGATTATTGTTCCCGACATGCATAAAGACCATGAAATGAATGCGATGGAAAGACAAATGACACAATTGTTCAAGGAATATGTTAACATCAACAGGAATATCCCTGCGGATACACTTAGTGCATTTGAGAGTATTGTTGAACCGGACAGGAAACTTTTTTACGCCGCAGCTAATATCAACCAACTAATCGAAGTTAAACAATCAATACTTCAAAAGAGGAATTTAAAAGATCAGTTTTATGAAGTAATAAAAATTCTGAATTCAGAAATAGATATACTGAAGATTGAAAAAGAAATTGACACAAGGGTTCAGGAAAATATTGCAAAAACACAGCGTAAGTTTATAATACAGGAACAGATAAAAATTCTCCAGGATGAACTTGGCGAAGATGAAGATGTTTCACCGGAATTTGTGAAGATGAGGGAGAAAATCAAAAAAGCAAAAATGCCTAAGGAAGCAGAGGAAAAGGCTTTGGAAGAATTAGGCAAGCTCAAAAAAACTCCGCCAATGTCACCCGAATCAACCGTGATACGCAATTACCTGGATTGGTTAACCGATGTTCCGTGGTCGAAAAAAACAAAAGACAATTTGAATGTTAAGCATGTTCAGAAAATACTGGATGAAGATCATTTTGGATTAGAAAAACCGAAGGAAAGAATTATTGAACACATAGCTGTTCTCAATCTTGTCAAACAGATCAGAGGACAGATACTCTGCTTTGTAGGACCTCCCGGAGTTGGTAAAACATCACTCGGAAAATCAATTGCAAGAGCCTTGGGAAGAAAATTTGTTCGCATCAGTTTAGGCGGCGTTAGAGATGAAGCAGAGATCAGAGGGCACAGAAAAACATACATAGGATCAATGCCGGGAAAAATTATTCATTCGATGAAAAGAGCCGGAACAATTAATCCGGTTATTCTTCTCGATGAGATAGACAAAATGAGTGTTGATTTCAGGGGTGATCCTTCATCCGCAATGCTGGAAGTTCTTGATCCTGAACAAAATCATACATTTAACGATCACTATCTCGAAGTGGATTATGACTTAAAAAATGTAATGTTCATTACAACAGCAAATGTTCGCTATAACATTCCGCTTCCTTTACAGGACAGGATGGAAATTATTGAGCTACCCGGGTATCTCGAATATGATAAGATTGAAATTGCTAAGAATCATTTGATACCAAAGCAACTTGAATCGCACGGACTTACCAAGAAAAATATTGTAATAAAAGAAGAGGCTATAAAAAAGATTATCAGAGATTTTACAAGAGAAGCGGGAGTCAGAAATCTGGAGAGAGAGCTGGCATCAGTCTTTAGAAAAGTAGCTAAAGATATAGTTGTAAAAGAATCTGCCAAAGCAAAGACTAAGACCAGAAACAAATACATCATAGATGATAAAAAGATTTCGGAGTATTTGAAAAATCCAAAATTCCGACCACAGCGACATGAAAAAGCAGAAAAGATTGGAAGTGTAACAGGCTTGGCATGGACAAGCATCGGTGGTACGATATTAAATGTAGAAGTCACTATTATGAACGGTTCAGGTAAACTAAGCTTAACCGGTCAGTTGGGGAATGTTATGAAAGAATCTGCTCAGGCTGCCTTGAGTTACCTGCGTTCATCTGCAAAAAGACTTGGATTAAATGCTGACTTTTTCAAAGGTAAAGAAATTCATATTCACGTTCCTGAAGGCGCAATTC
>JASFSF010000037.1:0-11998 GCA_050114555.1 Ignavibacteria bacterium | reverse complement strand
TCCGTTTTCAGATAACCAACTTTTATAATCTTCTATAAAATATAATCCATCATTTTTTAATTTATCAATTATTTCTTCACCAATAATTTGAGGTGAAATATCGCCAAGATAAATGTCCATTTGTGAGCTGCCTATCTGGAGCAATATTTTTTTTAATTCCTGATCAGGAATATTTCTTCCGTTTAAGATCTTGGCATTAGCAATTAAATATTTTGCATGATGCTTCCAGCAATTAAATGTTACCGGAACCGGAATAGTACAAGTAATATCTAATTTCATATTGATAAATTATGTTTTAACCAACGCTTAATATATGTTTTTGAAATATGAACATCTCCCCAATAATCTCAATTTAAGAAGAGTAACGGTTATCATTCCTTGTTAACAAGAATCACCCCGATGGTAATCAATAAACCACTGATCAACATTGTAACTGTAATTGATTCAGCCAATATCAACCAGGCAGCAAGTACCGTGATAAACGGTTCGAAATATAAAAATGCTCCTACTTTTGCAGAGTCCATTTCCCGGAGTGAATAAGCCCATATTACATAAGCCGCACCGGAACAAAATAATCCCAGAAACAGCACACAAATCCAACCCAAAAGTGACAGGTTAATGATGCTATTTATTGTATTCGCATCCAGATTAAATGGAATAATTACCAGTGCCATCATAATGAACAGGTAAAGTATTGTCATCAATGGTGAATATGCAAGTGAGATTTTTTTATTTATGATTGAGTATACTCCCCAGGTAAAAGCACTTGACAGCACAAGCAAGTCGCCCTTATTCTTAATAAGATCAATATTAAGAAGATCCCCCTTTCCTACAAGGAACAATACGCCAAACATTGCAAGAAAAATGCCTGCTACCTGCAATAATGCTATTTTTTCTTTAAGGAATGCAACCGCAAGAATTGTAATGAAAATTGGGGCAGTTCCAATAATCCATCCCGTGTTTGAAGCCGAGGTATATTTTAATCCTGTAACCTGTATCCACAAATGAAAAACTGCAACAAGTGCAAGTAATAAAATTCTCAAATGGTTTTTTATAGTAATCTTAAAATCTCTCCTGGTAATCAATGCTATCAGCAACAGCAACAAAGATGCAAAGACTAACCTCATCATTATAATTGTAACCGGGGAGAGTTCTTTGAGTGCAAACTTTGTAGCAATAAATGATGTCCCCCAAAAAATTACTGCTGACACTATCAGACTATATTTGAATAATTTTGATTTCAAACAGGGATATTATTGTTTCGGGTTTTTCCCGGGTTGCTATCTGGAGTTTTCTGTTTTCCTTGCCGAGGAATAATTTTTCAGATCGTAATAAATTTTTGTGTCGGGCATTTCAAGTTTAACTATCTTAACCCCTGCATCATTATAAAACCGGGTAGCCAAAGTATTGTGGTAATCTGAAAAAACCACAACTCTTTTAATACCGGCAGCGATTAAAGCCTTTGCACAATTTGTACATGACATGTTTGTTATATAGGCGGTAGTTCCTTTAACATTTACACCGTGCGTTGTTGCCTGCACAAGTGCATTTATTTCTGCATGATTAGTTCTCACACAATGATCATCTACAATAAGACAACCTACATCATCACAATGAGGCTGACCTGGTAATGATCCATTGTATCCTGTTGCAAGCACAAATTTATCCTTAACCAGAACGCAACCCACATGCATTCTGGGACATGTTGCTCTCTCAGATGCAAGCATAGCGAGCTTCAGAAAGTATTCATCCCAGGAGGGGCGTCGATTATTTTTTTTATTTATACCTGAGGACATTTTTAAATGAGATTTTCACTCGGCAAGTTAAATTTTTTTTCCCAGATTACAAGAGGTATAAACTATGAAAGTGCGGTTCTAAAAATATATTTTACGAAGTTGTAATTGGCAGGCTTTAAATTGATATTAGCAAAAATTGGTTATAACCCCCTTGATTACAGAAGTATTACTCCAATTAATCTACATTAGTAAATCTATACTAATTGAGGTTGATTAATCAGCTTTTCCTTTAAAAACGAATCTAATGCACCTCTTGCTGAAGTATTAAATGTAACAAAAATATCAAAACCGTCACGATTAAATTTTTGCCGTTTATCTCTATCCATTCCACGTGTAATGATTGTTTTACAACTGCTGAGAGAAGGAATTTGTGAAATCGAGGCTGGTTTTTTCAACTCAAAATAATTTGTATCTTCAACTATATAATCAACCACATCAAAAACGAGATAGCCCCTGGTTTCATCAAATGGAGATTTTATTGTTTCTCCATCATTTGACTCGATTGCTATTTTCATTTTTCTCTCCTTTCAAATTTATTGTTACCTTTGCCTTATAGAAGAATATGATCGTCTAACCTTTGCCCTGGATTTTCTTGAATATCTTCTGTTTCCACTAACCCTGTGTATTTTAGTGCTCTTACAAACCGGACATGATTTTGAATAGTTTACAGTTGATGTTGTTTCCCAAAAATAATTGCATTCATTACAATGAAATCTTTTTGTTTCAATCATCGCAACAATTCTCCTAATTGATATTATTGAAAACCGGAAACTGCAGTATTAACAATTTAAAATATTCCCCTATGCAGTTCAGCAAGTTTAATGCCTTCTTATTTCCGGAGTCAGAATGAGAATTTCTCCATGACCTAACTTGTTTACAATGAAATAAAAAATTTCATTAATGTCAATTGAATTATGAGGGGAGACCCCCAAATTACTATAAACAAATCACTTAATGCGGGAAAAACATTAAAGATTATTCTCAATTTTATCAGATCCAGGTTGTTTTATAACATTTTAACACTTTTTTATAAACAATTGTGCCTTTTCTCTTAAAATAAATCGTACTATGATTATCTTTGTTTTTGTAAAAAAATAAAGAGAATCGATTCACAATAATTAAATTAATTATCGTTTGTCTGCCAAAATTGACGAAATAATTTTAAAAGATCTTAATAAAGACTTCAATGGCAAAAATGTAATTAAAGACTTGTCAATGCGAATTCCCGGGGGTTCGAAGATTACAATAACCGGTAAATCCGGTTCCGGCAAAAGCACTTTGCTTAATATTCTAATGGGATTTCTGATGCCCGATTCGGGGACTGTCGAAATAATGGGATCTGTTTTGAATGATCAGAATGTTCACAAGCTGAGACGTGGTATTTCCTGGGTACCCCAAGAATTACAAATCGATATTAACTATGTAAACGAGCTTCTTATACTCCCATTTAAATATCATAAAAACAAACACCACAATCCCTCGAAAGAATCTATAAGTCAAATGCTTGACATGTTTGGCCTGTCTCCGGTAATCCTAAATCAAGAAGTTATTGATATTTCGGGTGGTGAAAGACAACGAATTTTCCTGGCTGCAGCTGCCCTGTTAAAACGCAATATTTATTTTCTTGATGAGCCAACTTCCACACTCGATTCAGAATCAAAATTGAAAGTGATGAATTATTTTCTTCGGGATTGCAGCGCAACTATTGTCGCTGTTACTCATGATAAAGAATGGATGGACAATTCAAATATGATTTTAGATATGAACAATAACAAAGCGGATACTAAATGAACTCCGCTGCAGATATAACCTGGCCCGATCTTGCTCTTGGATTTGTTTTACTTATAATTCCGTTTTTTATTTTATGGTATTACAAAACCGGGCTGTTCAAATCTGCTGTGATTGCTGTCATCAGAATGACGGCTCAGCTTCTACTTATCGGGCTTTATCTTGAATATATCTTTATGTTAAATAATCTGTGGATAAACCTCGGGTGGGTAATGATTATGGTAATGATAGCAACTGTTACAACAGTAAGAAACAGTGAGCTTTACTTGCGTTATTACTTTATCCCTGTTTTTATCTCGCTTGCTATCAGTCTTATAATAGTTGACGTCTATTTTCTCGGAATTGTGATAAAATTGGACAACATGTATGATGCTATATATCTTATTCCAATTACAGGAATGCTTCTCGGTAATTCTATCCGGACAAATGTACTGGGTCTTTCATCTTATTATAAAAAATTACAAAAGGAACAAACTCTTTACCGATATGCCCTGGCAAACGGCGCCACACACAGTGAAGCACTAATTCCATATATGAAAACAGCTCTAAAAACTTCATTTAGCCCTACTATTGCAACAATGGCAGTTATTGGATTGATTTCTCTCCCGGGAATGATGACCGGCCAGATACTTGGTGGGAGTTCTCCCACGGTAGCTATCAAATACCAGATAATGCTGATGATAACCATTTTTGTTTCTTCAGTTCTAACTGTTGTTCTGACAATTTTTATCTCAAATAGATTTATCTTCGATTCTTTTTATAATCTAAAAATGAAGATAATTAATGAGAGATAAGAAAGAGTTAAATCATTTCTGAAAGAAGTTCCTGGCGTGGATTGGCAATTACAATTTTATTTACAAGTAATCCTTTTTCTGAAATCACATGAGCTCCTGCATCTACGGCACTGGTTACTGCTGCCACTTCCCCGGTTACACTAAAAAATGCTTTCCCTCCCAAAGCCATTGCCAGTCGCACCTCAATTAATTTCACTGTAGCTGCTTTAACCGCAGCATCAGCTCCCTCGATAAGCGATGCTACTGAATATGATTCGACTATGCCAAGTGACTCTAACATTTGTACATTGTTATGACCTGATATTGCTGGAAATATAGTACGATGAACATTTGGTATCACAAAATGATCGATAACTCCAAAGCCGATTGTTTCAACAGCATGATTAACCGCTGATCTTACAGCAGCTACATCACCGGCAATTAACGACATATATTTACCTGAGCAAATTGTTCTTGAAACCATAAGTTCAACTTCGGATGTTTTTAACATAATGTCCGCTGCCAGCATACCGGATGCAATACTTCCTAATTCAATTAATCCAATGGAATTCTTCTCAATCATTTATATACCTTAAATTTATTACTTTACAATTTTGATATAATCTTTGGTTACTTTTTCAACTTTGCCTTTGATTGAAGCATGAATATTCGAACCAAGTTTTCCGTCGAGAACCGATGCAATTAACTGACCCTTATCAACCCATTCATTTTCACCAACAGCCGGTACAGATGTTTCGCCAATGTGTTGCTTTAAAAGTATTCTGACAAAACCAGGTTCTGTTTTTTCACTGGTAAATGGTGCCGGGACATCAAAATCCTGTAATTGCAGCTTCTTAACTAATTGCTTAAGTGGAACTCTCCTCCCATCTTTGATTGGATGAACCTGAACAGGTTTCTGCTGTATAAATTTAATTCCTTCCTCACGCATTTCATTCTTTGCTTTGTCACATGCTTCTTTCGGATATAAATCTTCCGGGCAGGAATAAAGCGTGCATAGTCCACACGCACAACAAAGCTCTGCCATTTGATTCCAGACAGATGCTCCGGTTTTTGTAAAACCAAGAGAACGCATTACCTTGTGCGGTTCAACTTCATAACCAAGTAAATACCGCGGGCAAAGTTCCGTACAATAGCTGCATTGATCGCAAGCCGACTTTCCTATCCGGTGCCAGTTTTGTTCAGGTTGTTCCTTTCTCTTTATTAAATAATGATCTTTGGGAAGAACAATTATACCGGCAGTTGTTTTTGTTACAACATCTTCAAGATCAAATGTAAGATAGCCCATCATAACTCCGCCAACGAATACTCCGTAATTATCCACTAATGCCCCCCCCGCAAAATCGATCAACTCGCGGAATGATATTCCTACCGGTGCAAAAAAAGATGATGGATTTTTTACAGCGCCGACAACAGAAACAAATTTTTCTATAACTGGTTCTTCCTTTTCAGCAAGAGATATGTTATAAAGCGTCTCAACGTTATTGACCACACATCCAACATCCAAAGGAATTCCTGCAGCCGGAATTAATCTTCCGGTTGCTTCATAAACCAATTCATATTCATCGCCGGAAGGATAGTAATCGCCGAGTAAAACAAGCTCAGTTCTCTTATCAGTAATATGCAGTTTGATGGATTCAACCGCTTTTTTGTTTTTCTCCTTAATACCAAAATATGCTTTTGAAGCTTTTATCTCCTTCGCAAGTAAATTAAGGCCATGTACTATTTCTTTTCCAAAATGCACCATTAATTCATAATCTTTGTGTATTAATGGCTCACATTCGGCTCCATTGGCTATTACATACTCCGGATTTGATTTTGCTTTAACATGGCTTGGAAAGCCGGCACCACCTGCACCAACAACGCCTGATGAGAGTATTTTATCCGCTAAAGACATTAAGTATAACTAAATGACAAAAAATTAATATCTGATAATTGTGGCTTAATATAACTAACTCATAAATTAATTGATATGGATACAATATTTTTTCGTTTTTCCCGTTAACTAAGTGGAGTTCATTATTACCGGAGAGGCGCTGGAAAAGGAATTGATACAGAAATGCAGGCTTAACAGTGAGTCGGCATTTGAAAAGCTGATGCAGAAATACCGGGCACAGTTGTTTTCGTACCTACTGAGGCTTTGCGGAAATAAAATGACAGCAGAAGATTTATTCCAGGAAACTTTAATTAAGGTTTGGAAAGGATTGAAATCATATAATGAGCAAAATAAATTCTCGTCCTGGATTTTTTCTATCGCTCATCATGTTGCCATGGATCACTTGAGGAGTGCCTCAATTAGAAAAACAAGTTCTTTAACTGATTCACATGAGTTTTCCGATGGAGATAATCCCCATAAATATTTTGTCCAAAAGGAATCTTACAAAATGATAATGGATGCTGTAAATGAATTGCCAGATAACCAGAAAAATGTGTTTCTTTTACGGCAACACGGTGGACTCTCATTTAAAGAAATTGCAGATGAAATGAATCAACCCTTAAATACAGTTCTGAGTCATATGCGTTATGCGGTATCAAAGATTAGAAAAAAACTAAGTGAAGAATATGGATAAAACAAACAGCAAGATTTGTAAAGATTTCGAAACCGAACTGTGGTTAATGCTAGATGATTCCATGGACAAGCAATCAAGGGCTCAATGGAAATTACATTTAGAAAGTTGCGCCGGTTGCGCAACTGCATTGAAGGAAGCAAAGGAAACAATCGGTTTATATAACAACATTCCCCCGGATGATATTAAAAATTCAGCGTTCAAAAAAATGATTAAAAAATCCGTTGCTGTGGACAACCAATCGATGGATATTAATGTTAGTCCATCTCTTCGGAAAAACCGGTCGCTTGCAGAAATTTTTGGATTCTATAAGCTGGCTTTTGGAGGTAGTGTGCTGGCAGCTGCTTTGATATTCATATTTATTACATTTTTTAACGATCCGAAGTTGCCGGATATACCGGAACAATTTCCAAAAGATATACTTGCCTGGAACAGCCCGGATTTAAATAACAGGCTGAATAAAGTAGAAGATCAGATAATATCATTGCAGACTAAGGATTGGGACATTTATATAATCAGGAAAAACAAAAAACAAGAATGGAACAGCGCTATTAGGACTATTCAAAAACAAATAAGAAATATGAGAAAAGAAGTCGGCAAGACATCAATGTAAAAACCAATTAAAATGAGGAGAAA
Source organism: Ignavibacteria bacterium (assembly GCA_050114555.1). Taxonomy (GTDB): domain Bacteria; phylum Bacteroidota; class Ignavibacteria; order Ignavibacteriales; family Ignavibacteriaceae; genus BMS3ABIN03. The sequence goes on along the minus strand of JASFSF010000037.1, from coordinate 4,420 downwards.
AAAATGAGATATATAAGACTCATAATATTTACAATAATGGTAGTTTCCGTTCCCCTAAATTATGTGCAGGCACAGGATGAAACTCTAGAATCAAACTGGGATGGTCAAAATGAACAAATGCTATTATCAAAATTGTCGGCTGATTTAAGAGATGATCTGCTGAAAGTTAAGGCGGTCGATATTGAACAGTATAATGATTTGTTACACGAAGCGTCTTATAGTCATTTCGATGAATATCTTGGGTATATGGAAGCATCCGAAAGAGAAAGATACGAAACCGATAAAATGGTTGAACAACTTGAACTGCAAACGGAGGCTATCAGTATTCTTTTTGAACACGCCAAGGATAGCGAAAAGAACGGTTTAATTGCAAAATTAAAAACTAAGCTTGAAAAACTATTTGTTGTGAAAGAAAAGGAGCGTGCACTTAACATTCAAATGCTTGAGAAGGAACTTGCCGAATTGAAAGAAGCCTTGTCGTTAAGACAGCAACATAAAAATGAAATCATCAACCGAAGACTGAATGAGTTAACAGGCAAAGACGATTATTTTGAATGGTAGCAGTGCCTCCGAAATCATCTCTATAATAGCCGCCCTGGGGGGCGGCTTATTACTTTTAAATATTTTTCAATGTCAACTCTTTTAATGCCTTTATCCACAATGGATGATCATTTAAGCTTTCTACCAGTTGAATCTTTTCCCCGCCATACTTTTCAAATAACTGCTGATATTCTACTCCTATTTCAATTGTGGTTTCCAGGCAATCTGCCACAAATGCAGGACTGAACACAAGCAGTTTCTTTGCTCCTTTTTTTGCTTGTTCTATTACTACCTTATCTGAAAATGGTTCAAGCCACTTTTTATCCAGTCTTGACTGAAAACAAACGGTGTATTTATCCTCCGGAATGTTTAATCTTTCAACCAGCAAACGAGTCGTTGCATAACAGGTGGCTTTATAACAGTATTTATTATCATCGGTTATTTCAAATTCACAATTATGTTCTTCGCATAATCTTCCATCTTCATAAACCTTATCAACCTGCCTGATCGGCAAGCCATGATAACTAAATAGGATATGATCATAATCGTTTATATCATATTTCTTCGACTGTTCAACAACTGCATTCAGGTAATTATCATCATCATAAAATTGACTGATGATCTTAATCTCGGGAATGATCCACCACTTTCTGATTATTTCAATAGCTTTTTCAATGGCGGAACCGGAGCTTGCAGAAGCATATTGTGGAAATAATGGTATTATTATAATTTTTTCATAGTTGTATTTTTCCATTCTTGCCAGTACGTCATCCAATCCCGGATTTTGATACCGCATAGCCAGCTCAACTTTAAATTTATCCCCAAGCTCTTCCTGTAATTCTCTTTGAACAGACTCTCCGTACAAAAGAATCGGAGAACCTTTTTCAGTCCATAGCTCTTTATATATTTTTGCAGATTTGGGTGCCCTGAAAGGAACAATAATAAAGTTTACAAGGAAAAATCTTGCAATTGCAGGAATATCAATTACTCTTTCATCATTTAAAAACTCAAACAAATATTTTCTTACATCTCGCACCGAAGGACTATCCGGAGTTCCCAGATTTATCAACAATACACCAATTCCCGGCTTCATATTTTCAAATTTTTATTAAAGATTTTTTAACGCCTTTAAATTACCAATGGCTTCTCTAATAATGAAACCGGAAGCAAGGGAGAAACAGCTGGCATCAGGCCGGAAACTAAAATTTATAATCGTTGATATTCCATCACATACTCATGACTTTTAAAACAAAATTGTGTATAATGGCATTTAACCAGGTGAGCTAATAATCAACAATGGTAACCAAAATGATACAGTCACAATTGTCTTCACTAAAACTAAGCGAATGGAAAGGAACCAGGGATACTTTACAAAAATATGCACAGATGGTTGGGACACTGAGAGAGAGCCTGAGTACTCCGCACCCACACTGGTGGCATATAAGTCTGCGGGTATCGAAAAATGGATTAACTACAACTACTTTACCCAGAGATAAAGAAAAACCAGGAGAAACATTTGAAGTAGTACTTGATCTGGTTAATCATCATTTATTAATTGAATCAAACTTTAGAGAATCAAAAACTATTAAACTTACCGGACAATCGTTATCAGCACTGTGCGAGGAAACTTGCAGTCTGGTCTCGGATATCGGGATTAATATCCCGATTAAAAAAGAGCGTTTCGATGACGGGAAAGCAGGCGAATATGATGAAACAGCAGTAGAAGAATACTGGAAATCGCTGAAAGAAGTTCACAGAATATTAAACACCTTCCGTTCAACTTTACGCCAGGAAAGAAGCCCGATACAACTTTGGCCGCATCATTTTGATTTGGCAATGAGCTGGTTTTCGGGCAGACTGATTCCCGGAAAGGATCCCAATGATGCCGAGGCTTCTAAAGAACAAATGATGTTCGGTTTTTCTACAGGTGACGATTCAATACCCGACCCATATATTTATATTACAGCATACCCCGTACCCGATGGATTTCCAAACTTTGAAATGCCCGGGAGCGCCAGGTGGTTTGATGAAGGTTTCCGGGGCGGTGTATTGATGTATGAAGATTATATTAATTCCATGAATCCTGAATTTATCCTTTTGAATTACCTTCGAACATTTCAAAAAGCCGGGGCAGCATTAATGAAATAGGATTTTTATAATTCTATTTCAACCCTATATTAATTTCTTGGCAAGCAATAAAAGCATAATTCAATAAACTTTTAGAGTGATGTTTTCATCTCCCTGGTTCATCAGGCTCTTTGTACACAAAAACCTTCACCAAATGTATACTAAAACCAATCTGCTTTAAGAATAATTTTTTAATGATGACTTTTTATTGCCGCTTAATTTCAATATAATCCTACTAAATAGAAATTAAACTTGGCACATAGCTTGCAAAGTGAAAGCCGTGATCATAATTTCAAAAAATAAACAGAGGACACAATGAAAGCAGTCATTCTTACGCTGATATTTACCTTAACATTTTCTTTGTCAGCTTTGGGACAGGATAAAACAGATGAAACCCGCATTACAATAGATAAAGAAACCGGCGATACAACATTCACAGAATCAGTTGTAATATCATCAACTGAGGACATTACACCCAGAACCAGCATGATAGTTATCAATCCACTAAAGTTTTTATTATTCTACAACCTCTCATATTTTCACAAAATAAGTGACCAGGTTGTTATTGGTGGTGGGTTCCAGATGCCAACGTTATCAGGACTTAACGGATTTGGTGTAAATGCCGAATTAAGGTTCCATCCAAAAGGAAAAAATCTAAAGGGCTTTTACTTTGCACCAAATGTATCCTATAATAATCTAAAGGGGGATGATCCTGGCGATGAATCCGTCTCAATTACTTCGGTCGGCGGATTGGTTGGCTGGCAATGGTTCCCGGGTGATCAGTTTGCAATGGGACTTGGAATTGGTGTTGATTATTACTTCTTTTCCGGTGACGATGATGATTTCGATAAACTTGATGGCACAGCACCGCTGTTGAGATTCGACATCGGATACGCATGGTAAGTATATGTTTATGGCGGGCCGCTGTGTCCGCCTCTATTTTGCTTCTGCTACTTTAACTTTTTTTATCCCAACTTCTGAAATCGAACTTTGATCTTTAAATGGTAAAAAATAAAGATTATCTTCACTCCCGGTTCGTCTTTCACCGGCATTCAAGATTCCATCAACTACAATTGATTTATCCTTTTCAGGTGTACGAAAAACCAATTCAAAGCTGTAAGAAATTTTAAACTTGCTCCGGTTAACAATTAAAATAACAACACCGTTATCCCTGGTTCCTGTACCTTCGCTGTAATAAATAAATTTAACATCGAATCCATGGTTAGAATACAATTGTGTAAAGGGTCCTTCATCTGCCGAAATGGACAACCCGAAAACAACAACGAAAATCAATATCTTTGTTTTAATCAACATTTATCAGTCAATATAAATTTTAAATAAATAACTACAATTCTATTTTTAGAGTAAAGCCATTAATTTATTCTCTTTAAATAGGTTTTTTTCAGAGTCAATAGAAATTTCGATTACTGAATGGATTTATTAGTAAGATTAAATTCTTTACCTTTGCAGCTAAAATAGAATTAAAATAAGGAAGTTAAATGTACTACAAGGCCCGGATAACTATGCTGAAATGCGGTTTTATATTCCTTTTATCTGCATTATTCATAAATGCACAAACCGTAAAAATTAAATTGATAGAAACCAGTGATATTCACGGCGCAATAGTGCCATATGACCTGGTAAATGACACATCAAGCAGTACATCGCTGGCACAGATACATTCATATGTTGTGATGCAAAGATATATTAGCGACCAACACGTTGTACTTTTGGATAACGGCGATATCTTACA
>JASFSF010000036.1:0-12055 GCA_050114555.1 Ignavibacteria bacterium | reverse complement strand
TTTTGTTGACGTAGCAAGTGAAAGAGAAGACAAAGGAGCAGCAGTTATGGGCGATATTTTTGAAACGGGAATAAACCAGGCCGGCGAAGAATCATATCACAACGATGTAAAAGAAGATATGAAAGCAAGCAAGGAGTTCTGGAAAAATGAAGTTTTAAATGAAACGGATTTATATCCTGATGAAATTATCGGCGGACTCGTTTATCTCCCATTCAGTAAAACTGCCAGGTTATTTAAAGTTGTAATTCCCGTATGCGAATCACCCGAATCACATTTGTTCAAGCAGGTAATGATCACTGAAGAGTGACCGGGCTTTGTTTTAATGATGTATTAGGTGATATCTCTATTCATATCTCTCTACCCAAAGAAAAATAGGGCTGTTTTTCAGCCCTATTTTTTGTCTCATCTAATAATTGCAACCTAATAATAAATAGTTGCTAGCAATTCTTTAACTATATATCATCCGGGTACATTACTCTTATAAAGATTCTAAAATGTAATCTCCAATAACATTTAAAATTGCAAGTTCCTGAACGCTGGCTTCATCCCAATCTGCAACGTTACTATTTGCAGTTGTAACTATAATTAAATTTAAATCCGGTATGGTTATAACAAGCTGTCCTGCATATCCCATAGCCAGAAAAGCATCGTGATTTTTTAATTCGCAAAGCCACCATAAGTAACCATATTGATAATTTTTCATCGGTCCCCATTCGAGGGGGCTCCAGCTGGTACTTGGTGTAAGAGTAAAATCAACCCAGGCTTCCGGTACGATTTGATTATTGTTCAATCTGCCGTTATTTAGATAGAGATAACCCAGCACCGCCATATCACGCGGAGTAAAGTGCATGGAGTTTCCACCGAAGTAAATTCCCTGCGGATCCTGTTCCCAGTTTCCAATGCTTATCCCCATTGGATCGGTTAAATAAAGTTCTGCATATTCTCTTGTACTCATTCCCGTCGCTTTGGTTATTACACCTGATAAAACATGGGTTACATATGCATTATAACTATAACCCTGTCCCGGTGCGAAAATTAACGGAAGCTCCAGTGTTGTTTTAATCCAGTTATCCGAATTATAAATCTGTATATAATTTGCCTCCTCCCCATCGATACCCATCCTCATAGTTAACAGGTGTTCTATTATTATATCGTGTTTGCGCTGATCCATTTCAGGAGTTACGTACTCGGGAAAGTAATCAAGAACTTCTTTATCCAATCCCGGCAGATGGCCTTTGTTCAACGCTATGCCGGTAGTTGCTGATAAGAAACTCTTTGATACCGACCAAACATTGTGAGCTGTGGATTCACTGTATCCGTTATAGTATTGTTCGGCTACAATTAATCCATTCCTGATAATTAAAACACAGTCCACATAGCCAAGCTGATTTGCTTTTATAAAAGCGGAATCAATCATTTGTGCATCCATACCTTGTGCCCCGGGAGTGGATGTTCCCCATATAAAATCTTCAATTCCCGCATCTGTAACTCCATCACTGCATCCGACTATTAACAACAGAGTAAAACAGACTGCAACAAATAATATATTTTTCATTCCAATCATTAAATTTCTCATTAAGCCACTCCACTATATCAAAATATATTTCGATTAGCCAGGAGAATTAACAGGCAGAAAATTTTCTTTAAGCAATTATGTTACATTTATAATATTGACAATGAAGGTAGGATAATGGGTGACAAACCTCAATTCTCAATTTTTCCCGTTTTAAATCAGGAAGCTGTATTTGAGTGAGAATGTAGTAACCGGTTTAATCATAATTCTTGATTTCATTCCATATTTGATTAAGCGGTTTGTTTAGTCCCCGGCAGATGTAAATTTGTAAATTGTTTTCATATGGCATACTGTATTTGACGGTATGAATTCCGGCTATTGTAACATCGTCGAAGTAATTTTTATGTTGTTCTTTCGTTCCGCCCACAATAATTACTACCGAGAATTTTATCTCTTTCGGATAATCCCAAATCCAAAAACTGTTATGTGATGAAAGAACAGGCGGCAAAGAATATTTTTTACTGTAATATTCAATAGCTCCGGCCTGACCATAGTTTCTACCAAACACAACAGTGTTTTCTTTTTCCTTTTCAGGTAGCGATTGATAAACTTCAGAAACGTTTTTTGCCAACTCTTCCCATCCGAACCTGTCGGCATAAAACTGTGGCAGTTCTGCCAGCTCTTTACCTTCCGATGTTGATGGGGCAAAGCCAAGAGTTTCGGCATATTCTATATATGTTTCTACAGGGAGAACAGGCATAACCACCGGCATTAATAATAACCCGGAAATTATTAGAGGAGCAATAATTACATACTTCAGCCATCTCCAATTTTTTTTAAGATTAATACTCTCGAGCAGTATACCTCCGCCGGCAAAAAGAACAGGATAAGCCGGTGAAAGATATTCTGCTTTGCTTGTTCCGTTAATTAACAAGATTAAAAAAGATATTGCATAGATGATTCCAACAATTCTATTTTTTTTCCCTTCATTGTTAAAAAAGAAATAGTAAATACCTGCCAGCCAGATAATTGCAGAGCCGGGATTATTCAGCATAAACTGTCCAATCACAAAATCAATTGGTGATAAACCGGAGTATTTATACTGTGATGCATTTATGATGAATTCAAGATGTGCATAATCATGGATGACATTCCAAACAATAAATGGAAGGAATATTAACAGAGCAATCAACGCTGCTAACCAGGGTTCTTTCGTTCTAAAGGCTTTCCTTTCTTTTGTAAGAATCAACCCGGCAAATAAACCCATGCATAGCCATAACATTCCTACTTTGTTTAACAATCCCAAACCAAGTGTAAGTCCAAGTAAAATCCATAATGATTTATCTTGCTGTTTAATAATCTTGATTATAAGGTAGAATGATAATGTCCATAACAATAAATCGATTGAGTTCATTGAATAATAGGAGCACATTGCAAGAAATATTGGTGATAAAACAATTGCCGTTAATGAATAGATTAATGCAAGTTTTTTACCTTTTAGTTCAATGACAATTAAACCGGCAAAGAAAACGGTTACCGTACTTAATATTGAAGGGATAAGCCTGATTGCAAAAAGTGAATTACCGAGTAAAGCCTTGCTTAATGCGAGAACGAATATTGAAAGCGGCGGCTGATCCACATATCCAATATCCAGTCTGGATGCGCAGGATAAATAATAATATTCATCTCTGAATATTCCGTATCCATCGAAGAGATTGGTACAGAGATGGGTTAGAAGACTTATGAGAGAAAATGATAAAATAAGTTTAAAGTGATTTTGTAACGATTTTTCCTTGTTCATTTTATCACTATGAATGTTGTGCGTTTATTATAGTCATTATTGATTTTCTAAATCATCACCCAAAAGGTTTCGCCTTTATGTCTCGTCATTTAAATTCTTGCCTGGTATGTATAGAGTTCAAAGTATCTGCCTTCCTTCTTTATAAGTTCATCGTGAGTTCCCTGTTCTTCGATCTTTCCTTTTTCTATAACCAGAATTTGATTTGCCCGCCTGATTGTACTAAGCCTGTGGGCGATTACAAATGTTGTTCTTCCTTTCATTAATTCTTTCAAACTTGCCTGGATATAGGTTTCGCTTTCAGTATCTAGATTGGAAGTTGCCTCATCCAGGATTAAAATTTTTGGATCCGCAAGAATAGCACGTGCAATGGCCACTCTTTGTCTCTGACCGCCGGATAATTTAACACCTCTTTCTCCAATCAAGGTGTCCAAACCATCTTCAAATCTATCTGTAAATTCCTTGACGTGGGCTGCTTCCACAGCATATATTAATTGTTGCTCTGAGGCATCGGGTCTTGGGAATAAAATATTTTCTTTAATCGTTCCCTCAAATAAAAAATCATCCTGTAAAACAACGCCAAGATTACTCCGGTAAGAGTCAAGCTTAATTTTTGCGATATCTATTCCATCGACCGCAACTTTACCCGAGTCCGGTGTAATGAATGAAGCGACCAGGCTTGCTATAGTTGATTTGCCAGATCCTGAAGTGCCCACCAATGCAGTTACTGATCCGGGTTGGGCTGTGAAACTGATATTATGAATAACCTCCTTATCCTCCTCGTATGCAAAGGAAACATTATCGAAAATAATTTCACCTTTCATGTTCTTTATTTCTACGGTTCTTTCTTTTTCATCGTCTTCAGGTTCCATACTCATAATTTCTTCTGTACGGTCGAGTCCTGCCAGCGCTTCGGTTAGCTGTGATCCGATGTTGCTCATTTGAATTATCGGTGCGATCATAAATCCAAGGTAAAGTGTGAATGCTAAAAACTCACCGATAGTAAGTTGCTGGTTTATTATCATATAACCACCTATGCCCATAATGCCTGTAGAAGCGACGCCAAGTAGAAAAGTTGCAGAACTTGTTACAAGGCTTGTTGATGTAAGGCTTTTCTTCACGTTTTGAAATAACCTGTCAACTCCCGCTTCAAAAGTTTTTACCTCCTGCGGTTCTGCGTTAAATCCTTTAATTACTCTTACACCGTTAAGAGTTTCGGTTAATCTGCCCGTTACTTCCGCGTTGATAACCCGCCGTTGCCTGAATATAGGTCTGATATATGAAAAAGCCTTTAAAGATATTAGTCCAAAGATTGAAACAGGCACCAGAACATATAATGTCATCATCGGGCTGATATTGATGAGTAAAAAGAGAGAAATTACCGCTGTAAGAATTCCGCCGAAAAGCTGAACCAACCCGGTTCCAACAAGATTCCGCACACCTTCAACGTCGCTCATAATCCGAGAAACAAGTGCACCGGATTTATTATTATCGAAAAATCTCACGGGCAGCTGAAGTATTTTCTTCTGAACTTTCGCTCTTAGAATTGAAATTAAATGCTGTGCCTCAACACTTAAGAGTTTTGTAAGCAGGAATGATGTAATTGCCTGTACAAGAATTGAAATGCCGACAACTATTAATATTAATTTAAGCATCTCTGTATCGCCATCACGGATAACATTATCCATTAAATATTTACTTGCACCCGGCAGCACAAGACTTGCAAGCCTGCTTATTATAATTAATACCAGTCCAACCAGCAAGATGTATTTTCGCGGCCAGATGATAGTTTTAAATACGTACGCAATTGACACTCTCGATTTAGCCATAATAATTTTTCTATATCATTATTTATGATGAATTATGTATTGATTGCAAAACTTAATAATATTTTGTGATAGTAGATATGATGGGGGATACTACAAGAAGAATAAGATAGAAATAAATCAAGTTGTAGTTGATGATACTTTAATAGGAAAGGAATCCAGTTAATTTATCTTTTTTAATCAATTTTAAGGTAAGATAATTTAACAAGACTCCTTCAGAATGATATTGTTAGGATTTAATAATAAAATCTAAATCCCGCACGGAACATTAATCCGCTCATATCATAAACCCGTTCAAAGGTTCTTTTGCCCACCGGAGGAGAGTCAACTTCATAGGTCCAGCCTGGTTCGGAATTATGGTATGTCATTTCAATAAGTATTTCAGAGCGGGGACCAATATTATAAGCAGCACCCAGCCCCACTCTCCAGTTAAAATCAAAAGCAAATTTTAATTCACTGTCATCCGGGTTTTCAAAATTCCTGTAATCGATTATCAATACTTCCTCACCAATTCCTCCTGTTGCGTAAATTTTTGTTCGCGGCGCTACAAAATGTTTTGCCGTAACGTTAACCATAAGCGGAATGTCGTGAAGATTTGTGCGGGCCCGCAGTTCATTTATATCGCCCTGGATACCGTAAACTTCATCAAAAGTTCTAACAAGATTTTTATCCACATAACTTATATGGAACCAGTCGATACCCCATCCAAAATTGAAATTATGATCGATGAACTTTCCTCCCTCATAACCAATTATAAAACCGGCATCTGTAGCACCTGGATTGAATGAACCAAGCTTAATTGCGGCAGCGCCATGCTGAGCAAATGTATTTACACTTAAAATAAGAACAAAAATCAATAATAAATTTTTCATTTCAACCTCAACTTGTGAAGTGATTATTTACCAATTCAAATGCCATATAAAATGCTGAAATTGAAAGAGATATAAATAATTCCAGGGAATAACTGTACACTTATTCCGACATTTTATATAAGAAAATTGACACAATTTCAATTATAACATCATCAAACTTGCGCATTCAAAGTTAATTTTCAAGGGTGTAATTAGGGGGTAGAATATGACACATCTGCAGGAAGAATAAAATTGAACGTTTGTAGAGAAATCTGAATCAACCCCGGTGGAATTGTTTTACCGCCAATATCTTAACGGATTTTTCTTATAAGAAAAACCCCCATAATCAAGAAAAATTTCCCGAGGTTTCTTCTCCTAATATTAATCATTGTAGGATTATTTATCATCTTAAAATCAGGATTAGTGAAATAGTTTAAACACAGTTATCATACCTTAACATAAGTGATGCCACTAATTGAGATGGTGAAATATCTGCAAATTAAATCATTTTGACATTATTTGTCAGCTTGGGTGTATGATAATGAAAATGTATTTCGACCGAATTTCAAAATGATAAATGCGGGGGATGTAATATAAGATGGATATCAAAAATTATATTAAACTCCCAAATTCCTTTTTCAGAGCTGCCATACTTTTCGGTTCACCGATAATTGTTAATCTGTCACCTTCTAGAATTACCGTATTTCCCGTTGGTATAATTGTCTGGCCATGTCTTCTTAACATTGCAACAAGGCAACCTTCGGGGAATCTGATATCCTTAAGAGCATTATTAATTAGTTTTGAAGCGGCTGTGTCGTATTCGGCAACAACTGAAAGTAACCTGTCTTCATGCAACAATGCTTCCTTTATTTCCTGCTCATCTGATGCATCAAGCCATTCTTTTTCAAACGTTTCTTCCTCAACTCTTCCGGCAATTTGTGCCAGTATTCGTAAATGCTGTGTAGGATCCTTTTCCGGACTTACTAAAAAGTAAACAGCATGCACATCCTGTTCATCATCTTCAAAATCAGTAAGAGGATTTTTGAATTTTAGATGTATTCCATTAATACCCCGCACAATAACCATTTCAGCCTGTTGCAGTCCGCCGAGTCTTAAGTGAGGTAATGCTATTCTATGAGTAACGGGGGTAGCGCCGATTCTTGTACCTTCAAGAAATTTTCTTTCAATGTCCGATGGATTTTCATTAGCAAACTGCGAGAGCCATCCGGATGCTTTCTTAACTATATCGTCAAATTCAATTTTCTCCTTAACGTCAATAACGAGACTGCGGGTAACTATCTCGTCGAAGGGATCAGATTCACGCAAGCCTTTTTCTTTAAGAATAGTCCTCATCTCACTATCGAGTCCCTCGTATCTTAATCTGCCTAAACGTTCGAAAAGATGATAAATTGCACCGGTCCTTTTTACCCGTGTACGGCCATAGATCCAGTACCAGGAAATACCCAGCACTATGAGACCCACACTGAATAACAATGGCATCAAGCCCATCTCTACTATGAGTAAGAATGGAAATATGATCCCAAAAATTTGCAGCCAGGGATAAAACGGAGTTTTGAATCCCGGATCATAAGCTTCAATTTTACTTTCTCGAATAATAATTACTGCGAGACAGATTAAAGCAAATACCAACAATTGAAATGCACTGGCGAGTTTTGCGACACCAGTCGGATCGAGAAGGAAAAGTATAATTACTATTGTGCTGACAGTAAGTATTATTGAAAAAATAGGAGCCCCCCAGCTGGTTAATTTCAAAAGGAAACGAGGCAGCAGATGATCACGGCTAAGTGCAAGAGGATATCTTGAAGCGCTAAGAGTTCCGCCGTTTGCCACAGAAATGAATGCAAACAGTGCAGCAATAGAAAATAGCATCACACCAACTTCGCCAAATAAATATTCACCGGCGGTTGCAACAGGTGTAAGATCACCGGTAAATCTCTCTAATGGAATTACGCCGGTCATTACAAGTGTACCAAGAGCGTATATTAATACTGCCGTGCCTAGCGCCAAAAAAATACCTAATGGCAAATTACGTTCAGGGTTTTTAACCTCTTCAGATAGGCTGGCTATGTTAGTTAATCCCACATAACTTATATATACTAATCCTGACGCAGATAAAATTGATGGCCATCCTGATGAAAGAAAATTTTCGAAGTGAGTGAAGTTAATTCGCGGTATGCCGTCTCCAATAAAAATCAGCAGAAGAAATAAAAGTACGCTAACCAGAATAGACTGTAACCTTCCACTCTTCTTGGAACCAAAAAGACTTAAAGCTCCGAGTATAACAGCGGTGATGACAGCTACTGGTATGATTTGTACTGAAGGGAAAAACAATTTGATATAGGCCCCCATACCTATCAATGCAAATGATACTTTTAATACTAATGCAGCCCAGGTTCCAATACCACCAACCGTTCCAACCATTGGTCCTAATGTTCTGTCGAGAAAATAATAAACTCCTCCGGCACGGGGCATCGCAGTTGCTAATTCGATAATTGAAAACATTGCAGGCACTAAGGGAATAACGGCAATGATATAAACTAACGGTACAGCAGGTCCGGCTTCCACCGCAGCCAGACCTGGAAGAAGAAAAAATCCTGCGCTAAGTGTTGTACCAACTGCAATTGCAAAAACATGAAAAAGTGACAGTTCTTTTTTGAGTTTATCTTTTTCTTTGCTCATCGTATAAGTATTCGGTTTAGAATATCTGTCTTTAAATTATGATAACTAATAGTGTTAATGAATGGCCGTAAAAATAATGTAATAATCCCTTATATCATTGCAAATAATTTTTATCGCAGTAAAATAAACTTAGCTATAACCTCTTTTAGTTAAATACTTTTCTGAAAACATTTGTTAAAATCCTTTACGTATTCTCATATTAAGTCAGTTATGCAAGCAGTTATCTTTTTAAATAGGGTAAATTCAATCTACTTAATTTTTATATCATTTCGACCATAAAACCATAATAGTCGATTATACTACCACGTTAACTTTAAGTGTCGAGCTTAAGTTCTTTATTGTCTTTAGGTTACAGCGGTTGTATATTTTGAATGAAAATTTATTTTCAAACAACAGTGAGACAGTAATTGAAATCTATATATAAGTTTATTATGATTCTAGCAGTTATTGGGTTGGTTGGTTTTACTATTGCGACAAATGAGAATGTTTCAGGTGTAAATTTAGCGGTAAATGAAGAATTTGCAACAATTCCTGTGATCACTAGTAAAATAAGTCCGCAAATTGAATATCGGAAACTTGGAACAATGAGGGCTTCATGGTATGGCCCCAGGTTTCACGGGAGGTTAACAGCTAATGGGGAAATATATGATCAGACAGCATTGACGGTAGCTCATAAGTCATTGAAGTTTGGCACACTATTGAGAATAACAAATCCCCGAACAAATAAATCGATAGTAGTTAGAGTTAACGACAGGGGACCTTACATTCCCGGAAGACAATTAGATCTTTCAAAAGCCGCAGCAGAGGAGCTCGGTGTTATTTCTGGTGGTGTTAAAAAACTTAAAGTAGAAGAGATTTATGTCAAAGGTATGGAGAACCCAATCCTCTTCGCGAACTAATTCTATTTACAGATCCAATAGAGCCCGGTTCATTTTCAAGCCGGGCTATTTTATTTTAAATAGTTTCTTAAGGCCATTTCGATTTCTAAACTCACCGGGTTTTTTTAACTTTGAGGTATTTAATAATATAAGCAATAAAACTTTTTTTAAATAGCGACAGCAGAACTATGAAGTTGAATCTCGGTTGCGGCAACGATATAAGAGAGGGGTATATAAATATTGATGTAGTAGATTATGGCGGAAATCAGATTCATGATTTAAATGAATACCCCTATCCCTTTGAAGATAATACATTTGATGAAGTTCTGGCCTCACATATACTTGAGCACCTTAATAATTTTCACGATAATATATCTGAATTATACAGGATACTTAAACCGGGCGGACTGCTTATTGTTTATGCCCCGTTCTTTTTAAACACAAAGTATTTTGGTGAGCCCGACCATAAAATCCCGTTTTCAATCCGAACGTTCGACAACTATGAATACATTGGTAACCGCAAATTGAAGTTTTATGAAAAATGGAAGTTGGATCACCGTACAAACTATAAGGGCAGAGCTCAATTCGAGGTGCTTGAGAAAAAGTTTATTGCATCGAATTTCCAAATACTAAAATGGTTGGGCTTTATTATGAATTTGGAACCGGTAATGTATGAAAGATTTTTTGCCGGGATATTCTCACCCGAAGAGGTCTACTTCAAGCTTAAGGTTATAAAATAATATCTATCCTAATCACGTAAGAGTTTGAATTCGAGTTTTGATAATAAAGTAATTCTGATAACCGGTGCATCAACCGGCATTGGCAGGGCGTTAGCAAAAGTGCTGGCTAAAGCAAATTGTTCACTTGCGCTTATCGCCAGACGTGGTGATCTATTGCAAGAACTGGCCGGCGAGTTATACCAATCGAACAAAAATGTTAAAACCTACTCTTGTGATGTGGCAGTTACAGATGATGTAAAAAAAACAATCGCTGATATAAGAAAACACTTTGGTAAAATCGATATTGCCGTACTGAATGCTGCAGTGGGATATAAAACCAGTGTAGATGAATTTGAAACCGAGAAAGTAAAAAACCTGTTTGATATAAATTTTTTTGGAATATTAAACGTTGTTAATGAAATAGTTCCGGACTTCATAAAACGTAAGGGTGGGGTGATTGTTGGGGTTTCAAGTCTGGCAGATTCAAGAGGATGGAAAGGAAGCGGATTCTACTGTGCAAGTAAAGCTGCTGTTACAGTGTTATTAGATAATTTAAGACTGGAACTCAGACCATATAATGTAAAAGTCCTAACGGTTAAACCGGGTTTTGTTGAGACCCCAATGACATCAAAAAATGAGTTTAAAATGCCTTTTTTGATGAATCCGGAGAAAGCTGCGAAGATTATTGCAAAAGGAATATCGAAAAACAAAAGGATTATACAGTTCCCTTTTCCTATGGTCTTAAGTTACAAATTCAGTCGTATTGTACCGGACACTTTAATTGAGTACTTTTCCAGGAACAAATCATAATTTGTAATAATTATTGGGCGGTATTAAAATGTTATTGCGGGGCATCAATTTATTTTTCTATTCATTATTTATTATTTCCGGTTTGGTTGCGCAGAACGATTCAACAATCACTTTTAGCGAAGTGATGTTTTACCCGGAATCGGGACCCAACGAATTTATTGAGATATACAATTATTCAACGAGCGAAGCAATTGATCTGGATGGTTTTGAAATTGTCTATTACACGGCAAATCCCGATGTGATTACGGACGCCGGAGAAGGAACTTTACTGCAGCCTCAATCGTTTGCATTAATCTTGGAGGGAGACTATCCTATCGGTTCAGGAATTTACGATTCCTTCATTCCGGTTGATGCATTGATACTAAGAATAACTGATAATGCATTTGGTTCATCCGGAATGGCAAACACTTCAGACAGACCGCTGTGGTTGATTTCAGCAAGCGGGGATACGCTAGAAGTTTACACGTATTCAGCTAATAACAGTCGCTCAATTACTGATGAAAAGATTGAATTAGTAAATGACAATTCATCTGCAAACTGGGGAAATTCTGAAATCGTTAATGGAACACCAGGTTTTAGAAATTCAATCTCACCTATTACTTCTGATCTTGAAATCTCTGCCTTAAGTCTTTCTCCGGAAATTCCGGTCGTTAATGAAGATGTGAGCATTTATGCTTTGATAAAAAACCGGGGATTGAGTAATGCAAGCTTTTACTCAATCGGAATTTATAATGATGCTGATTTTGATTCCACCGCCGGTCAGGGCGAATTAATCTTCACTGAGAATTATTTTGACCTTCAACCGGGAGACTCAATATTGGCAAACACAGTTATTTCCTTTGATAACGAAGGTGATTACCAGATAATTGCAGTCGTGAATTTCAATGAAGATGAAAACCTGATTAATAATGAAATGATAATATCATTTACCGTTTATCCTGAAGGAATTAATTTCAATGA